>NZ_BAAHAR010000014.1:0-139781 GCF_054777395.1 Nocardiopsis oceani | reverse complement strand
GGTGCACTGTGCCAGTGAGCAACAGGCCCGCCATGTTCTCCAGGCGATCAAGGGCAGGATGGGCGAGGTCGGGCTGGAGCTGCATCCGGATAAGACGAAGGTGGTGTACTGCAAGGACGAGGACCGTACGGGGGATTGCCCCGATGTCGAGTTCACGTTCTTGGGGTTCACGTTTCGTCAGAGGGCGTCGATGCGGTGGGATGGGAGTCTCTTCCTGTCGTTTTCGCCCGCGGTCAGTAAACAGGCTCTGAAGAGGATGAGTGCTCAGGTGCGGTCCTGGAGGCTGCAGCATCGGACTGGGCATAGTTCGGAAGATCTCGCGCGGAAGATCAATCCGATCGTGCGGGGGTGGATGAGCTATTGCGGGGCTTTCAATAAGTGGGAGTTGTTTCCTCTTCTGAAGCGTATCAATGCCTACTTGATGCGTTGGATGCGTAATAAGTATGAGCGGTTGGGGGGTGCGAAGAAAGCTCAGCGTGTGTGGGATGAGGGTGTGAGAAGGAAGCCTCGTTATTTCGCGCAGTGGGAGTGGACGGTGCACGCTCCTCGTTCCTGGTGATCAGGGTGATAAGAGCCGTATGACGGGAGACTGTCACGTACGGATCTGTGAGGGCCGGGGGGTGAGATTCCCCCCGGCTACTCGGCGGGGAGGTGTGGTCGGGGAGGCGATGGGCCCTTCGGGCCCGGAGGACCCAACGGCACAAGCACGGCCTGGCGGCCGTCAACGGCCACTCCGCCGGAGTGTTGACGGGTCGGGTGTCGCGGCCGGTCAATGCGCGCGGCGAACCCCTCGGCCTGGCGGCCGGGTGCGCCACTCCGCCGGCGCTGAACGGTTGGCGGTGTCGCGGCCGGTCAATGCGCGCGGCGAACCCCTTTCGGGTGCCTTTCCCCGATGATCTTGCCCCCAGCTCCACCCTCGGCCGTCGAGAGTGGAGACAGGGGCAAGATCATCCCCTATGAGCGACCTGGAATTCCAGGTGGTCATAAATACCACCCCAGGTGGCCTGAACTGGGAGCCCGAAGAAAGTCAGGGGGCACCCCTGACGAAAGTCATGAATTCAGCACGAACCAGCGATAAGACTTCCTTTGTTCGACCCTTTCGCTTACAATAGAAGAATGACGATCTCTCCCGAAGCACCCACCCCCACCGGGCACACCCCGGTGGATACCGCGGTGGTCGCTGCTCGGGACGAGACCACAGCGTTCTTTAACCGCGACGTGCCCCCGGGAGCAGCGGGCGAGGTGCTGGACCAGGCCACCCGCGTGTGGGAACACCTCGACCAGATCAAAGTCTCCATGGCCGCACGGCTGGCCCAACTCGAAGCCACCGGGCAGCTGTTGGAACAGGGCGGACAGAGGAACCTGGAGGCGTGGCTGCGCCACGCCTTCGGGATCGCGGCCGCCCAGGCCAACGACCTGGCCCTGATCGGGCGCGCCGAATTCCGCCAAGACATGACCCCCACCCGGGAAGCACTGGCCGAAGGGACCCTGTCGGTGGGTGAGGCCGCTGCGGTGATCAAGGGCGCCGAGGCCGGGGTGGAGAAAAGGCAGAAGGGCGACCACCCCGACCCGGATCTGTTCCGCGCGAAAATGGAATGCGGAATCCTGGACTTCAAGGAATCGCGCCCGAACATGTCGGTGGGCCAGATCACCCACTTCGCCCACCAGCTGTGCATGCGACTCAACCCCAACAAGGTGGAAAAGGACCACGCGGCCGCCCACGCCGCCCGGGGCGCCCAACTGGTCACCACCTTCGACAAAACTTTCCTCCTCCAGATGTGGGGCTCGCCCGCCGATGCCCTGCGGATCCAGGTGGCCTTGGACAACTACCAGGTGCCTTTCCACCCTGAGGACGGGCTGTCCAAGTATGAGCGCACCTACGACGCCCTCATGGCCGCCCTGGGGTTCGCCCAGTCCCACCAGGGGTGCGACACCCCGACTACGGCCACGGCGTTGATCAACATCACCGTGCCCGCCACGTCCCTGGCCGGGGACGAGGAAGCCGAGGACGCTGGTCCGGCCACCACGGAGACCGGACAGGTCGTGCCCATCTCGGTGGTGCGTGAACTCCTCGGCCAGAGCTGGATCCGCCGCCTGGTGGTGGAGCAGAAGAACGGCCAGGTCCTGGACGTGGGCCGCTCCTGCCGGTTGGCCCCGCCCAAGATCCGGGCGGCCGCCTTCCACGGCCACACCAGCTGCGCCTGGCAGTACGGGTGCGACGTACCGTTGCCCTGGACCCAGGCTGATCACATCGTGGAGTTCTGGCAGGGCGGCACCACCAGCGCCGCCAACATCCAGCCGCTGTGCGCGACCCATAACCAGATCAAGCACCGGTGGGCGGTGCGCCAGGACCGCCGGATGTGGTCGGGCCGCAACCGAGGCCGCACCGGAAACCAGGGCTCGGACCCGGATGGGGACCCAGTCCCACCCCCGCACCCGTAACCGGCCACCCCCATCAAGAGCTCCCACCCGCCTGCGCCGGGTCTCTACCCCCGCATGGCCAGAACCCGCCCCGACCCCGACCCTCCCGGCCCCCAGGCACCAGCCCCCACCCGCCGGCCGAGGTTCGCCACACACCATGACCAGCCGCGACACCGCCAGCCGTTCAGCGCCGGCGGAGTGGCCCACCGGCCGAAGGCCGGGGCAGTTCGCAGCAGAGAATGACCGGCCGCGACACCCGACCCGTCACCGCTCCGGCGGAGTGGCGGTTGACGGCCGCCAGGCCGTGCTTGTGCCGTTGGGCCCTCCGGGCCCGAAGGGCCCGCCGCCTCCCCGACCACACGTCCCCCGTTTCCTGATAGCCGCCAACCCGCCGTCGCAGCGAAGCGGGTCAAGGTGGAGCGCCGTTGACGCGCGAAGCGCTCGATGGCGACGACCTTGAGGCGCGCAGCGGAGACGGCCACCATCAAGCGGCAGGAAAAGGGGAAACCCGCACCCAACAGGCGTCCTGCACCGACGAAGCACCTCGAAATGGAACTGTCTCCAGGAACCCCGACTCATCACCGACCCCCAGGCACCCCCACCCATGAGGCTCGCCCACCACCATGAGGCTCGTCCACCCCCAACTGGGCCCGCTTACCCCCACCGGGCCCGCTTACCCCCACCGGGCCCGCTTGCCCATCTTGGCTGCCCTCCACGTGGTCTGGGCGGCCACTGCTTCGACCACGCCACGCAACGCCTCGAAGGTGTGTGCGGGCAACAGGGCGTCGCAGTAGGGCAGGGCCGTCGACATCCCACCCGTCGACGGCTCGAACCCGGGCGCCGCCGCTCTCGGGTTGGCCCAGACCACTCGGTGGGCGCGTCGCCGCAGGCGCGCCATCGCCGCGGCCATCGCCTCGGGCGGGTCGCTGTCCCAGCCGTCCGAGGCCACGACCACCACTGCGCCGCGCAGCGAGGCCCCGTGCCGGGAGGCGAGCAACTCCCGCAAGCTCGCCGCGATGCGGGTTCCGCCGAACCGGTCGTCCACGGCACCGGTGGCACGGGCGACGGCGCCCTCTGCGGTTCCGTCGCGCAGGAGCGGGGTCAGCCGGGTCAGCCGGGTGCCGAACGCGAACGCCTCAGTGTCCACCGCCACCGCGAAGGCGCGCATGAGATGGACGTAGGCGGCGGCCTGGGCCCGCATCGAACCGCTCACGTCGCACAGCACCACCACCCGGCGGGGCCGTGGCACGGGGCGGCTCCGGACCAGCTCCACCGGCTCCCATCCGGTACGCCGGGCGCGTGCCAGAGTAGCCCGCACTGCCACCTTCCCCCGGGAGCGTCCTGGCCGCTGACGCCGCCCGCGGCGCCGCGGCAGCCGGGGCCGCAGCTCCGCCAGCCACGCCCCGAGCCGGGCGACCTCGGTTTCGGAGAGCTGCTCGAAGGGTTCGTCCGCGAGGGCCTCGACGGCGCTGGGAGCCAGCTCGGGGAGGGAGTTCGGCGGGTCCTGCTCCTCCGGGCCGCCGACGTCCGGCGCAAGGGTCACCCACGGCAGTCCGGCACCGGCCGAACCCTCCTGCTCGGGTCCGTTCCCCGGTTCGGGTGCGGCGTCCGACCTGGCCCGGAGGCGGGGCAGCGACGACGTGCCCTCGTCGCCCGGTACGGAGCCCCCGAACACGGCGGCGAACACGGAGTCGAAGGGGGCGAGGTCACCGTGGCGCCGTACCAGGCACACCCGCGCGGTCCAGTACAGGCGGTCGAGCGAGTCCGGCGGTTCGACGGCCAGTGCACGGGCGAGGGTGCTCGCGGAGTCCAGGTCGACCCGGACACCGTGGGCGCGCAGCCGTTCGGTGAAGGCGACGGTGAAGGCCGCCCGGTCCACCGCGGGCAGCGGAGAGGACCCGTGCGAGCCCTCGCACGTTCTCCCGACCGGGCCTCCGGACGCCTCGGCCCCCGGCCGGTCAGCCGAAGACGGCATAGCCGATCAGTATCCCCGCCACGACGACCACTACTGCCAGCATCGGCCACAGCCGCTGGAGGACGGCGCCACGGGAGGCCTTGCCCAGGTCCAACGGCTCGGCCTCCGCACCGTGGATCTCCCGGCGGGCGGCGGGTTGCCCGGACGGCGCGCTGTCGGTGTTCTCGCCGCTCTCGGAGCCTTCGCCTCCGGTACCGTCCGGTCCGTCCGTCCCCCGGTCCGGCTGGCTGTTCAGCCGACCGCTACCCGCCATGTGGTCGCCACCGGCCATGTGGTCGCCACCGGCCATGTGCCCGCCGCCCGTCATGTGGCCCCCGCCGGCCATGTGGGTTCCGCCGTCCTTGGGCTCTTCGCCCTGCCCGTTCCTGCTGTGCGCCATTTCAGCCGTCCCCCGCTCGGTATCAGCTTCCATGGTGCCGGATTCGGTCCCCACCTCGGCGGGCGCGGCCTCGGCGGGCGCGGCGGCGAGTTTGCCCTCCAAGCACTCCACGAACTGCCCCAACAGCCGCTCGGACACGTCCTTGATCATCCCGCCGCCCAGCTGGGCGAGCTTGCCGGTGATCTTCAGGTCGGTGCCCACGGAGACCGCCGTGCCGCCGTCCTCCTCCCGGAGCTGGAGCGTCACGGACGCTGACGCGTTGCCCGCGCCCCGGCTGGCCTTGCCCGAGGCCTGGATGACCGCGCGCCGCTCCGCGGCGTCCTGTTCGGTGAACTGCGCGGTGCCGTCGTAGGCGGCCACGACCGGACCCACCTTGACCTTCACCTTCCCCGAATAGACGTCGCCCTCCACCCCGGTGAGCTGCGCCCCCGGCATACACGGGGCGATCGCCTCGACGTCGGTGAACAGTTCCCACACCCGGTCCACGGGTGCGTCCACGGTGAACTCGTTGTCGATTCTCACGATGACTCCGCTCGGGCCCCTGGGGAGTGCTCAGACCCCGGCGGGCCATAGCCGAGGTCGGTCAGTGCCGAGACCACGGTGTCGTGGTCGTCGGGTGTCTTGGTCAGCGCGGACAGGGTCCGCACGATGTCGTCGCGGACTAGTTCGGTCACGCCCAGGGCACCCAGCGCCGCAACCCAATCGATGGTTTCGGCCATCCCGGGGGCCTTGTCCATCTCCAGGTCCCGCACCCGGCCCACGAACTCCGTTGCCGAACCCACCAGCGCCTCACCCGCCTCCGGGACGCGGCGGCGCAGGATCTCGGCGGCCCGCTCCGCTGCGGGGAAGGCGATCCAGTGGTAGAGGCAGCGGCGGCGCAGCGCGTCGTGCAGGTCGCGGCTGCGGTTGGAGGTGAGCACCACCAGCGGCGGCCGCTTGGCCGTGAAGGTGCCCAGCTCGGGGACGGTTACCGAAGCCTCTCCCAGGAACTCCAGCAGCAGCGCTTCGAACTCGTCGTCGGCCCGGTCGACCTCGTCGATCAGCAGCACGGGCGGCACGTGCCCCTCCTGCCGGACCGCCCGGAGGATCGGCCGGTCCAGGAGGAACTCCTCGGTGAACAGGTCGCCGTCCACGAGCCGCTCGCCCCGCGACTCCGCCACCCGGATCGCCAGTAGTTGGCGCTGGTGGTTCCATTCGTACAGGGACTCGCCCGCGGTCAGCCCTTCGTAGCACTGCAACCGGATCAGCGGCGCCGCCAGGACGTCGGCCAGCGCTTTGGCCGCCGCCGTCTTGCCCACGCCCGGCTCGCCCTCCAGCAGTAGCGGGCGGCCCAGAGCCAGCGCCAGGTACAGCGCGGTGGCCGTGCCCTCGTCCACCAGGTAGTCCCGGGCGTCCAGCCGCCGCCGAACCTCCTCGGAGTCCAGCACCCGCTACCCCTCGGCCCGGTAGTGGTCGCGGCAGCCGGGAGCACAGAACCAGATATCGCGCCCGTCGATCTCCAGGTGCGGGGTCGTGGGCCCCACGGTCACTGCCATGCCGCAGACCGGGTCCACCGCGGTCCCCGGCGACGGGGACCCGGTCCGGGACCCGGGCGGTGCGTGCGCCGCGGCGGCCGCGGTGTCCGGGACAGACGAAGAGGCCGGGACAGACGGTGCGGAGGGGGCGGTGAGGCCCTCCTGCCTGATCGCTTGGGTGACCTCCGCCAGGATCGACAGCGCGATCTCCGGGGCCGTACGCGCCCCGATGTCCAACCCGACCGGGGTGTGTACCCGTCCCCGTTCGCAGTGGCTCAGCTCCATGGCGTCCAGGACCGCGGCGCCGCGCCGCCGAGAGGCGACCAGCCCCACGAAACCCACACCGGCGTCCAGGGCGGCGCGGATCACCGAGGCCTCGTCGCCGCCGTGGCTGGCCACGATCACGGCGGTCGCACCCTCCACCACCTTCGGACCGGCGCCGGGCTCCACGACGATCCCGAGCGGCGGAGCCAGCTCGCCCAGGGCCTCGATGATCGGTGACTCGCCCACCACCCCGAGCACCGGGTCCGGCAGGCGCGGCTGGAGGAAGATCTCCAGCGCGCCCCCGGACAGGCACGGATTGACCACCACGTGCGCCCCCGGCGCTTCAGGGAAGTCTTCGCCCGCGCCAGGGAGCACCCGGAGCAGTACGCTGTCGCCGTTGCGGATCGCCTCCAGCGCAACCTCGCGCACCGAGCCCTGGGCGCACTGGCCCCCGACGAAGCCCTCGATGGACCCGTCGGAGAGGACGATCGCGGTGTCCCCCGGCCGGGCGGACGACGGTACCTGTGCCCGCACCACGGTCGCCTCGACGAACGGCACCTTGTCGGCGAGCAGCTCGCGGCTGCGGTCCGACAGGTCAACGGTGGCCACCATGGGTCCACCCCTTCTCTGTTTCTGCGTTGCCTACTGCGTCCGGCTGATGCTGTGCCCGGCCGGCGCTGACCAGCTCAGAACGACGGTGTGGCCTGGCCGCGCATGGCGTCCCACACCCGGGAGGGCGTGAGCGGCATGTCGGCGTGGCGGATCCCGTACGGCTTCAGTGCGTCCACGACCGCGTTCACCACGGCCGGGGGAGAGCCGACCGTGGCCGACTCGCCCACACCCTTGGCGCCGATCGGGTGGTGCGGGGACGGGGTCACCGTGTGCCCAGTCTCCCAGTCGGGGACCTCCAGCGCCGTGGGCAACAGGTAGTCCATGAGCGAGCCGTCCAGGCAGTTGCCGTCCTCGTCGAACGAGATCATCTCCATGAGCGCCATCCCGACCCCGTCCGCCAGGCCTCCGTGAACCTGCCCCTCGATGATCATCGGGTTGATCCGGGTGCCGCAGTCGTCCACCGCCACGAACCGGCGCACCTTCACCTGCGCCGTGCCCGGGTCCACGTCCACCACGCAGATGTAGGCCCCGTGCGGGTAGGTGAGGTTCTCCGGGTTGTAGCAGACCTGTGCCTCCAGGCCGCCCTCGATGCCTTCGGGCAGGTCGCCCGCCCCGTGGGCGCGCAGGGCGATCTCCTGGATGGTCACCGACCGCTCCGGGTCGCCCACGACCGAGTAGGCCCCCTTGGTCCACTCCAGGTCGGCGACCGACACCTCCAGCATCCCCGAGGCGATGATCCGCGCCTTGTCGCGCACCTTGCGCGCCACCATGGCGGCGGCCGCGCCCGACACCGGCGTGGACCGGCTGCCGTAGGTGCCCAGTCCGAAGGGGGTGTTGTCGGTGTCGCCGTGCACGACGTCGATGTCGTCCGGCGCGATGCCGATCTCCTCCGCCACGATCTGCGCGAAGGTCGTCTCGTGCCCCTGCCCTTGGGTCTGTACCGACAGCCGCACGACCGCTTTCCCGGTGGGGTGGATGCGCAGCTCACAGCCGTCCGCCATCCCCAGGCCCAGGATGTCCATGTTCTTGCGCGGGCCTGCGCCGACCGCCTCGGTGAAGAACGAGACGCCGATGCCCATCAGCTCACCGCGGGCACGCTTCTCCGCCTGCTCCTTGCGGAGCTCCTCGTAACCGGAGATGCGCAGGGCCTCCTGCATGGTGGGCCGGTAGTCGCCCGAGTCGTACACCCACCCGGTCTTGCTGGTGTACGGGAACTGTTCGGGCCGGAGGAGGTTGCGCATGCGCAGCTCGACCGGGTCCACCTCCAGCTCGTAGGCCAGGCAGTCCACGATCCGCTCGACCAGGTACACGGCCTCGGTGATCCGGAAGGAGCACGCGTAGGCCACCCCGCCAGGGGCCTTGTTGGTGTAGACGGCGTTCATCTTGGCGTAGGCCGCCTCGATGTCGTAGCTGCCGGTGAAGACCCCGAAGAACCCCGCCGGGTACTTGCTGGGCGCAGCCTGGGCGTTGAACGCGCCGTGGTCGGCGAGCACGTTGGTGCGGATGCCCAGGATGCGGCCGTCCTTGGTGGCGGCGATCTCGCCGCGCATCACGTAGTCGCGGGCGAACCCGGTGCTGATGAGGTTCTCCGAGCGGTCCTCCATCCACTTGACGGGCTTCCCGGTGACCAGCGAGGCCACGATCGAGCACACGTAGCCGGGGTAGATGGGCACCTTGTTGCCGAAGCCGCCGCCGATGTCGGGGGAGATCACCCGGATCTTGTGCTCGGGCAGGCCTGCGACCATCGCGTAGAGGGTGCGGTGGGCGTGCGGCGCCTGGGTGGTCGACCACAGGGTCAGGCGGCCCTCGACCGGGTCGAAGTCGGCGACCGAGCCGCAGGTCTCCAAGGGCGCCGGGTGCACACGCGGGTAGACGATGTCCTCGCTGACCACCACGTCCGCCTTGGCGAACACCGCCTCCGTCGCCGCCTCGTCCCCGGTCTCCCAGTCGAAGATGTGGTTGTCGGCCTTGCCCTCCAGGTCGTCGCGGATCACTGGGGCGTCCGCGGCCAGGGCGGTACGGGCGTCCGCGACAGGGTCGAGCATGTCGTACTCGACGTCGATGAGCTCCAAGGCGTCACGTGCCGAGTAGTGGTCCTCGGCCACCACGAACGCGACCTCCTGGCCCTGGAAGCGCACCTTGTCGGTGGCCAGGACCGCCTGGACGTCGCCGGACATGGTCGGCATCCACGCCAGGCCCTGCTCGTCCAGCGCGGCGCCGGTCACCACGGCCTTGACCTTCGGGTGCGCCTCGGCGGCGCTGGTGTCGATGGAGACGATCCGGGCGTGCGCCATCGGGGCGCGCAGGATCGCCAGGTGCAGCATCCCGGTCAGCTGGACGTCGTCCACGTACTTGCCGCGCCCGCGCACGAACCGGGGGTCCTCCTTGCGGAGCATCCGGCCGTGGCCGACGGGCTTGTCCTCGTTCACCGCGGTCACTGGACTTCCTCCTTCGCCTGCTCCGGCGCCTGGTCAGGGGCGACACGGGGTTCCGGTGGCGTCTGGACCGCCCGCGCAGCGGCCTCCTGCTCGGCCGCCCAGCGCACCGAACGCACGATGGTGGAGTAGCCGGTACAGCGGCAGATCTGCCCGGTGATGGCCTCGCGCACCTCGTCCTCGGAGGGGTCGGGGTTGCGGTCCAGCAGGGCTCGGGCGGTCATCATCATCCCGGGGGTGCAGAAGCCGCACTGGAGGCCGTGGCACTCCATGAAGCCCTGCTGCACGGGGTCGAGTGCGCCGTTCTCAGCCAGGCCTTCGACGGTGCGGACCTCCTTGCCGTCGGCCATCGCGGCGAGCACGGTGCAGGACTTGACGGGTTCGCGGTCCATCCACAGCACGCACGTACCGCAGTTGCTGGTGTCGCACCCCCAGTGGGTGCCGGTGAGGCCCAGGTGGTCCCGGATGAAGTGCACCAGGAGGAGACGGCTCTCGATCTCCTTGGTGACCTCTTCGCCGTTGACGGTCATGGTCACGCGCATGGTCAGGCCTTCCCGGTTCGGGCGACGGCGCGGCGCAGCGTCCGTCGGGTGAGTTCCTTGGCGAGGTGGCGCTTGTACTCGGCGCTCCCTCGGGTGTCGGTGCTGGGGTCGCAGCTCTCGGCGGCGATCTCGCCCGCCCTCGTGTACAGCTCCTCCGTGGGGCGCTCACCGCGCAGGACGTCGGCGATGCCGTCGACCCGGACGGTGCCGGGACCCACTGCGGCCAGTCCGACCCGGGCGTCGGCGACGGTGCCGCCGTCCAGCCACACCGCTGCGGCGGCGGAGGCCACGGCCCAGTCGCCCGCGCGCCGCTCGACCTTCTCGAAGGCGCTCGAGCCCCCGGGCTTCACGGGGAAGCGGACCTCGACGAGCATCTCTCCAGGGCCGACCGCGGTCTCGTAGGGGCCGCGGTGGAATTCGTCCATCGGGACCAACCGGTCACCCTCAGGGCCGCGGATCACGCACACGGCACCGAGGGCACCGCACACGGCCGACAGGTCTTCCGAGGGGTCGGCCTGGCAGAGCGAGCCGCCCAGGGTGCCGCGGTTGCGCACGATGGGGTCGGCGATCACCCGCTCGGCGTCACGGAAGACGGGGAAGACCTCCGCGAGCTCCTCGGACTCCAGGAGTTCCCGGTGCCGCGTCATGGCCCCGATCCGCACCCCGTCCGCGTCGACACGCACGTATCCGAGCTCCCCGTGGAGCTCGTTGATGTCGATCAGGTACTCGAGGTCGGTGAGCCGGAGTTTCATCATCGGCAGCAGACTGTGGCCGCCCGCGACCAGCCGCGCGGACTCACCCAAGCGGTCCAACAGACCGATCGCGTGGTCGACGCTGGTCGCTCGTTCGTACTCGAACGGTGCTGGGACCTGCATGTACGCCTCCTAGCCAGTGCGTGTGAGGCATTACACAACGGCGGGTCGAGAGGGTCAACGACGACATAAGGGGTCGCTTAATGGACCAGTGAGCACGGGGGGTGGCGTGGTCCGGACCCTAAGCTGTCGGCATGCTCGACCGGCCCCTGTTCGACAGCGCCCGCGCCTACGCCGAGCGCCTTGGCGACACGGATTTCTGGCTTCCGTACGCGCAGGAGGCGCTGTCCCGGAGTGGACTGAGCGACCCGTACCTGGCCAGCGGGTTCGAGGGCACCTATCCGACCCTCGTCGGTCGGCGCTGGGCCGTGAAGCTCTTCGGTCACTTCGGTGACTGGCGTCGGTCGGTGGAAGCGGAATCCGCCGCTCACCTGGCCCTCCAAGAGGGAGGTGTGGACCTTGCACCGGGTGTCGTGGCCAGCGGTGACCTGTTTCCCGGCGAGCGCGAGCCCTGGCCGTTCCTGATCTCCGAGCGGCTCAGCGGGCAGGCGTGGCGCGACGCCGACCTGCCCCGCGATGTGCGCCATACCGTCGCGGCCGAACTGGGCACACGGATCCGGGACGTGCACCGGTGCCGTGTCCCGGAAGGCCTCCGGGTGCGGGACGACTGGCTCGTCGGGAGCGGGGCCGGCGCCGCCGAACGCCACCGGGAATGGGGGACGCTGCCACCGCACCTGGTCGGGGAGGTCCCCGGCTATCTAGCCGGCTACCGCCCGGCGCCGGTGTGCCTCGTGCACGGCGACCTCACCGAGGATCACGTCTTCGTCGATCGAGACAGCCTGACGGGGGTCATCGACTGGGGCGACGCGATGGTCACGGACCCGTTCTACGAACTCGCTCCGCTGCACATGAGCACCTTCGGCGCCGATCCTGAGCTGTTGCGGAGCTTCCTCGACGGGTACGGATGGCGCATCGACGCGTGGTTGCGCACGCACGCCATGCAGGTGGTGCTGATGCACGAGTTCGACCTGTTCGCCGAGGCGGACGTGCCCTTCGCCCGGTACCGGTCGCTCGAAGCGCTCGCGGAGGAGATCTGGCCGTGCCCCGAGTCGGGCGCCTGACCGGCACGGCCCCCAGCCGGGCGCCTGACCGGGGCGAAAATCCGTTGCGGGACGGCGGCGGCGCGGAGACACTGCGCGGTATGTACTCGGACGACGACGCCGCTGCCCTCTACGACGTGCTCAACTCCTGGGCGCCCTCCGACGACTACTACCTGGCCCACGTCATGGCCGCTGAGGCGGTGCTGGATGTGGGGTGCGGGACCGGGATGCTGCTTCACCGGGCGAGGCGGGAGGGGCACACGGGGAGGCTGTGCGGGATCGACCCCGATGCCGCCGCGCTGCGGCGGGCGCGCGCCCGGACGGACGTGGAGTGGGTCGAGGGCAGGGCCGTGGACATCGCCGGGAAGGGCGAATTCGACCTGGCCCTCATGGCGAGCAACGCCTTCCAGGTGTTCCTGACCGACGCGGAGCTCCGGGACTCCCTCGCCGCGATCCGTGCCGCTCTGCGGGTCGGCGGGCGGTTCGTGTTCGGTACGCGAAACCCGGCCGCCCGCGGCTGGGAGCGCTGGACCCCGGAGAACGCCGCCGAGGTCGTGGACCACGCAGGACGGGAGCTGCGCTGCGAACACCGGGTGGAGTCGGTGGCGGAGGGGGTGGTCGCCTTCACCGAGACCACCGCCACCCGTGACGGTGAGCCGCTCAGGGTGGACCGCGCCGTCCTGCGTTTTCTGGACGCGCCGGGTATGGACCAGTTCCTGGCCGGAGCCGGCTTCGAGGTGGCCGAACGCTATGGGGACTGGCACCGGGGGCCGCTGACCGACGCGAGCCGCGAGATCGTTACCGTCGCCCGCGCCGTCTGAACGCCTAACGTTCCGGTTCGGGGCCGGCCTCCGGGTCCCCCTCCTCAACTGCCGTCTCCGGGGAGGCGTCCGCGGTCCTGTCGGGGGTCGCTTGATCGGGCTCCTCCGGCCCCCAGCCGGTCGGGTACTTCCTGCCGTCGGGTTCCTCTTCCCAGTACTCGGGTGAACGGACGGCGTCCTCCGCCTGGCGCTGGACGATCCTGAAGACGCCCAGCACCAGGAAGATGATCACGATGGGTATGGCGACGGCGAGCAGCGGGCCGACGGTGGGCAGTTCGAACACCGGCCTCACCTCCTTGTTCCGCGCCTACCCGCTCACCTGGGGGTTCACCCGTGCTCGGCCGGGTCAGCGGATGGGCAGGCCGGTGATGCTGCGGCCGATGATGAGCTTCTGGATCTCGCTGGCGCCCTCGAAGATCGTGTAGATGGTGGCGTCGCGGTGCCAGCGCTCCACGGGGTACTCGCGGGTGTAGCCGTTGCCGCCCAGGATGCGCAGGGCGTTCTGGGTGACGAAGGTGGCGGTCTCCGAGGCGTAGAGCTTGCTCATCGACCCCTCGGCGTTGGCGAACTCCTTGTCGTTGCGGGCCATCCAGGCGGCGCGCCACACCAGCAGGCGGGCGGCGTCGATGCGGGTGGCCATGTCGGCCAGCTGGAAGGCCACGCCCTGGTTGTCGCCGATCGGCTTGCCGAACTGCTCGCGCTGGACGGAGTAGTCGCGGGCGTACTCGTAGGCGGCGCGGGCGGTGCCCACCGCCATCGCGCCCACGGTGGGCCGGGTGGCCTCGAAGGTCTTCATGGCGGCCTGGCCCTTGGAGCGCTTGCCCTCGCGGGCGCGGGCGATCCGGGCGTCGAACTTCTCCTTGCCGCCGAGGAGGCAGGAGCCGGGGACGCGGACGTCGTCCAGGACGACCTCGGCGGTGTGCGAGGCGCGGATGCCGTGCTTGCTGAACTTCTGGCCCTGGGAGAGGCCGGGGGTGTTCGGCGGGACGATGAAGGAGGCCTGTCCGCGGGAGCCGAGGTCGGGGTGCACGCTGGCCACCACCACGTGGACGTCGGCGATGCCGCCGTTGGTGGCCCAGGTCTTGACGCCGTTGAGCACCCACTCGTCCTTGGCCTGGTCGTAGACGGCGCGGGTCTTGATCGCGGACACGTCGGAGCCGGCGTTGGGCTCGGAAGCGCAGAACGCGGCCAGCTTGATGTCACCGGGGGTGCCGAACATCTGCGGCGCCCACTCGCCGACCTGCTCGGGGGTGCCGGTCGCGCTCAGCGAGGCGGCGGCCAGGCCGGTGCCCATGATGGACAGGGCGATGCCCGGGTCGCCCCAGAAGAGCTCCTCGAGGGCGACCGGGATGCCGATCCCCGACTCCTCGAACGACTGGGTGGCGAGGAAGTCCAGGGAGTAGAGCCCGATCTTGGCGGCCTCCTCGATGACCGGCCAGGGGGTCTCCTCGCGCTCGTCCCACTCGGCGGCGGCGGGGCGGATGACGTCCTTGGCGAAGCCGTGGCACCACTCCTGGACAGCCAGGAGGTCGTCGGAGAGCTGGAGGGAGAAGTCGGACATGGGGATGGCTCCTTGGGGGTCGGCCAGTGGGGTGTTACCGCCGGTTACCCGTCGGTGTTACCCATGAGTAGCATCCAGGTTTCCGAACTGTCCAGGCTGCGGGCCTCCCGTGCGGGGTGGTCGCGGCGTAGGGTCGGAAAACGTCGGGTGCCCGCCCGGGGAAAAGGGACGATGCTGCATTTATTCCCCGAATTCACCCGCAGAAAGCGCGCATTCCTCAGGGGAGGCTCTGGATGAGACGGGACGTCTACGACGCCGAACACGAAGCGTTTCGGGAGACCGTGCGGGTCTTCCTGGAACGCGAGGTCCTACCCCACCGGGAGCGCTGGGAGGAGGCCGGGGTCGTGGACCGCGGCGCCTGGCTGGCCGCGGGGCACCAAGGGCTCCTCGGCATGGCGGTCCCCGAGGAGTACGGCGGCGGGGGAGAGCCCGACTTCCGCTACAGCGCGGTCCTGGCCGAGGAGTTCGCCGAGGCCGGCTCCACCGGCCTGGCCCTGAGCCTGCACAACGACGTCGTCGGCCCCTACCTCACCGACCTGGCCACCAAGGAGCAGAAGGACCGGTGGCTGCCCGGGTTCTGCTCCGGCGAGCTCATCACCGCCGTCGCCATGACCGAACCCGGTACCGGTTCCGACCTGCAGGGCATCCGGACCCGCGCCGAGGACCAGGGTGACCACTTCCTGCTCGACGGCGCCAAGACCTTCATCTCCAACGGCCACCTCGCCGACCTGGTCATCGTGGTCGCCCGCACCGGTAGGGAGGGCGGCGCCGACGGGCTCAGCCTCCTGGCCGTCGAGCGCGGCATGCCCGGCTTCGAGCGCGGCCGCAACCTCGACAAGATCGGCCAGCACGCCCAGGACACCGCCGAACTCTTCTTCGAGGGCGTGCGCGTGCCAAGGGAGAACCTCCTCGGCGACCTGGACGGGGGTTTCGGCCACCTCATGTCCCACCTGCCCCAGGAACGCCTGGCGATCGCGGTCAGCTGCGCTCGGGGCGCCGAGCGCCTGGTGGACCTGACCACCGAGTACGTGAAGGACCGGGAGGCCTTCGGCCGACCGCTCGCCAAGCTCCAGCACGTGCGTTTCGAGATCGCGGAGATGGCCGCCGAGTGCGCGCTCGTGCGCAGCTTCGTGGACCAGTGCATCCGAGCCCACGTGCGGGGCGAACTGGACACGGCGCACGCCTCCATCGCCAAGTGGCAGGCCACCGAACTCCAGAAGCGCGTGGCCGACCGGTGCCTCCAGCTGCACGGCGGCTACGGCTACATGCGCGAGTACCCGGTGGCCCGGGCCTTCGTCGACGGCCGCGTGCAGACCATCTACGGGGGCACCACCGAGATCATGAAGGAAATCGTGGGGCGCGCGTGGCTGGCGTGACCGTTCCGAGGAATTGATCCCGGGCGTGTCGGCAAGGGTAGGAGGGTTTTTCCCGGCGAATCACAAAGCGGACTGATATTCGCAGAAAACGGAAAATGCTAGGCTCCGCTGTGTCCTAAGTCACACTGAGGAAGCTGCCCAGGAGTACACATGACCTCCGTTCCCGGCACCGCGGACGACCCCACGAACCGCACCCTTCCCGAACTCCTCCTGCACAACGCGCGCAACTACCCCGATCACCCCGCCCTCTCCTGGCGTGAACCCGGGGCCACCGACTGGACCACCCTCACCTGGGCCGAGACCCGCGACCGGGTCGCCGAGCTCGCCGAGGGCTACGCAGCCTTGGGCGTGCGGCCCGGCGACCACGTCCTGCTGATGATGGGAAACCGGCCCGAACACCTGCTCTCCGACATGGCCATGGTCCACATCGGCGCCGTGCCCACCACCGTCTACTCCACCGCCGCCCCCGAACAGATCACCTACATCTCCCGGCACTGCCGTGCGCGTCTCGCCGTCGTGGAGGACGCCGCCGTGGCCGCCCACTGGGAGAAGCTGCTGACAGAGCCCGAAACACCCCTCGACCAACTCGTCGTCGTCGACGCACCCGAACCCGAGCGCGGCCACACCCCCTACGCCGCGCTGACCGACCAGAGCCTGACCGGCGCCGCACCCACCGCAGCCTTCGACCGGTGGCACGACCTCACCCCCGACCACCTCGTCACCGTCGTCTACACCTCCGGCACCACCGGAGACCCCAAGGGCGTCGCGATCACCCACCGGCAGGTCCTCGCACAGGCCACCTCCCTCGACGCGGCCGTGGACCTGCCCGACCACCCCAGCCACGTCTGCTACCTCCCGCTGGCCCACATCGCCGAACGGCTGCTCTCCCTCTACCTGCCGCTGTTCCGCGCCTCGCACGTGTGGATGTGCGCCGACCCCACCGCCCTGGCCGGAGTCCTGCCCGAGGTCCGTCCGCCGCACTTCGTCGGGGTGCCGCGTGTCTGGGAGAAGCTCGCCACGGCCGTGCGCGCCTCGCTCGCCGCCCTGCCCGAGGAGATCGGCACCGCCGTCGACGACGCACGGGGGGTGGCCAGTGAGTACGCCGCGTACCGCGAACGCGGGGAGGAGGTCCCCGCCGAACTGGCGGAGCGCTACCAGGGCGTCCGGGCCGCCGTCCTCGAGCCGCTGCTCGCCAAGCTCGGCTTGGACCGGGTCGTCCTGCCCTCCAGCGCCTCGGCGCCCATGCCCATGGAAGTGCTGCGCTTCTGGGCCTCGCTCGGGATCGAGATCATGGACGTGTGGGGGCTCACCGAGTCCGTGGGCGTGGCCACCCTGAACAACCCCGCCGAGGGCCGGTTCCGGCTCGGATCGGTGGGACGGCCCGTCGACGGCGTCCAGATGCGGGTGGCCGAGGACGGCGAGGTGTTCCTGCGCGGCCCCTCGATGTTCCAGGGCTACCTTCAGCCGGACGGCTCGACGGACGCGGCCGTGGACGACGGCGGCTGGTTCGCCACAGGCGATGTGGGCCGGGTCGACGAGGACGGCTTCCTGTGGATCACCGACCGCAAGAAGGAGATCATCGTGACGTCGGGCGGCAAGAACGTGTCGCCCGCCCTGGTGGAGAACACCCTCAAGGAGCACCCGCTCGTCGGGCAGGCCATCGCACACGGCGACGACCGCCCCTACCTGGTGGCGCTGGTCGTCCTCGACCCCGAGATGGCCCCGGTCTGGGCGCGTTCCCAAGGGATCGACGCCGAGGGGGACGCCCTGGCCGACCACCCCGAGGTCGTGGCCGAGATCGAACGCGCGCTGACCGCGGCCAACGGCCGCCTCAACCGCGCCGAGCAGGTCAAGCGCCACCGGCTCCTCACGGGGGAGTGGGGGCCGGACACGGGTGAGCTCACCCCGTCGCTCAAACTCCGCCGCCGCGTGGTCGTGGACCGCTACGCGAAGGAACTGGAGGCCCTTTACCAGGACTGACCCGCTGGGAGGCCAAGTCAGCTGTTGAGCTCGGGGGCCAGCCGCGCGAGGCTGCCGAGCTGACCGCACTCTCCCGGGAGGGGCTGGGCCACGACGTGGTCCGCGCCCGCGTCCAGGTGCGCGCGCAGCGCGGCGGCCACGTTCGGCGGGCTGCCCTGCGCCACCACGGCGTCGATCAGCGCGTCGCTGCCGCCGTCGGCGAAGTCGGACGCGGTGAAGCCCAGCCGCTCCAGGTTGGCCCGGTAGTTGCGGATGTCCAGGTAGAACGACATCCCCTGCCGGGCCGCCCTCCGGGTCCGTTCCGCGTCTTCGCCCAGGACCAGTTTGTGCTCGGGGGCCAGTAGCGGACCGTCTCCCAGCACCCCGCGCGCCGTCCGGGTGTGGGCCGGGTTGACCAGGTACGGGTGGGCGCCCGCGGCGCGTTCGGCGCTCAGCCGGAGCACCTTCGGGCCCAGCGCCGCCAGAACCCTCCGGTTCACCGGTACGCCCTCGTCATCCAGGACGTCCAGGTACGCGCGCATCCCCGCCATAGGTCGGACCGCCCCGGCGCCGTCGACCTCGCGGTGCCCGGCCCCGACCCCCAGCAGGAACCGGCCGGGGTAGGCCGACTCCAGGCGGCGGTAGGCGTCGGCGACCTCCGCCGCGGGTGCCGTCCAGATGTTGACGATCCCGGTGGCGACCGCGAGCCGCGACGTCGCCGCGAGCGCCGTGGCCACCGGCTCCAGGTCGGCCGTGGGGGAGCCGCCGATCCACAGCGTCCCGAACCCCAGGCGTTCGATCTCCGCGGCGACGTCCTCGTTGACGTCGTGCTGCGGTAGCCACACCCCGTAGGTTCCGAGACCGACCGGTGTCGCGTCCAGACTCATGGGCCTCTCCCTTGCTTCCCCGGGGGTCCTGGCGGCCCCCTCCGCCCCAACCTAGAGCGGCCGGGAGCGCGGTGACAGGAGCGCCTCGCCCCCAGCACGGGAAACCGTGCCCCGGCTGGGAACCGCGGCCCGTGCGGGGCTGCGTTCTGCCCGGACCCCTGTCCAACCGGGGGCCACGAAGTATCCTGCGAGGGCAGCCCCAGTCCCCCCGAGGGTTCCTCCTCGTCCCCCTGGAGACGTCGCATGTGCGCGTATTTCCTTCCGTCCGAAGAGCCCGACCAGGTCGTCACGGTCCAACAGGACTACGAGAGCGACACCCCCATGGAAACGCACCACCTGGAACCGGGCCAGTCCCGGATCTTCGGCCGCGGTGGCCAGAACCGCGACGTGGACGTGCGGGTGGCCGTCGGGGACCGGGCCGTGTCCAGGCTGGCCGGGGACATCGTGTCGTACGGCGACCACTGGCGGATCAGCAACCGCAGCAAGAGCAAGTCCTACATCGTGGAGAACACCGAGCGCCTCGCCGGGTTCCTCCAGGTCCCGCCGAGCACCTACGGCATGCTGGTGCCCTTCGAGACCTCCCGTGTGCTTATCCCCGGCTCCGAAGGTGAGCACAGCTTCCTGGTGATGGCCCCCGCTGCCTGCAACGGCGTCATCATCCCCGGCATCGACCAGACGGTTCCGGGCACCGACCCGGGCGACCCCGAAAGCGAGCACACCGACGCCGCCAGCTTCCGGATCGACCGGTGGCACACCTACTACCGGGTGCTGGTCGCCTTCTGCGAGCCCCGCCTCCGCGCCGCCCGCCACGGGGCCGCAGTCTCCGGCTCCGCGGTCGACCCGACCCAGCAGCAGGTGGCCGACCGGGTGGGCCTGAAGAAGTCGGCCGTCAACGCCCACGTCGACTACCTGCTCAAGACCAAGTTCCAGATCGAACCCGAAGAGGTCCGCCAGGGGAGGGACTGGCGATCACAGCTACTCGTCGACAAGGCGCTCCAGTTCGGGGTGGTCACCAAGGACGACCTCTCCCTCCTGGCCGAAGGGAAAGGCAGTCCTTAGGCCGGGGCCTCGGGCTCGGGCGGCGCGCCGACCCGTCCACGCCGTGGCCGCTCCGGGCCGAGTCGCATGGGGTTTCTCCGCGTCGCAGACGTGCGGGACGCCTTGCCTCAAGTAGATCGAACCGCTTTTACAACGTGGGAAAACTTGGCAAGGCGGGTGACAGTACGAACCCCCGACCCCGTCCAGACTCCCAAGGGAAACGTGTTCACCTCCGGCTGATGTGGGGGTGCTGGCCTGTAGGCCGAGCTAGCTTGTCAGTACCGCTGGGCAGACGGCACTCTCGTGCTGTATAACGATGGAAAGCACGGCGGCCCTGGGCATGATCCGGCGGCCCAGGGAGGAGGAACGAGTGGTCATCAGCCTCAAGGACGTCGCACAGCGGGCGGGGGTGTCGGTCAAGACGGTGTCGAACGTCGTCAACGGCTACCGGCACGTCACCCCCGAAACCCGCCAGCGTGTCCAGCGGGTCATCGACGAGCTCGGATACCGTCCGAATCTCACCGCGCGACACCTGCGCAAGGGCCGGACCGGGATGATCGCCCTCGCCCTGCCCGAACTCGGCAACCCGTACTTCGCCGAGCTCGCCGACGCCGTCATCGAGTACGCCGGCGGCCTCGACTACATCGTCCTGCTCGACCACACCGGCGGCCGCCGGGACCAAGAGGTCCTCTTCGCCCAAGGCTTCCGCGCCCGAGTGATCGACGGGCTCATCCTCAGCCCCATCGAACTCGAGAACGAGGACCTCCTCGCCCGAGGCAGCGACGCCCCCTTGGTTTTGCTGGGGGAGCGGGAGTACGAAGCCCCCTACGACCACATCGCCATAGACAACGTCGCCGCCGCCCGCACAGCAGCCGCCCACCTCGTGGAGCTGGGCCGTGAGCGCGTCGCCTTCCTCGGCGCCCGCCACGGCCGGGCCCGCCAGACCGCCCACCTGCGCCTGCAGGGGTGGCGCGAGGTCATGACCGAGAACGGACGCCCCACCAGCGAGGAGTTCGTCGCCGTCACCGACGGCTACACCCGCGAGGACGGCGCCCAGGCCATGGCCCGCCTCCTCGACTCAGGCGTCCGCCCAGACGCGGTGTTCTGCTACAACGACCTCGTCGCCATCGGCGCCATGCGCACCCTCACCGAACGCGGCCTGCGCATCCCCGACGACGTCGCGGTCGTCGGCTTCGACGACATCGAGGACGGCCGCTACTGCGCCACCACCCTCACCACCATCGCCCCGCACAAAAGGGCCATCGCCCGGGCGGCGACCGATGCCCTCCTGGAAAGGTTGGCCGCCGGGGACGACAAGGCCGTCGAACCGAGGAGGCTGCAGCCCGGATTCGCACTGGTGACGAGGGAGAGCACCGTGGGCAGGCCCTGACACGGTGGCGTCGCACGGTGGCAGTGACGACGGGCGACCGTCTACCTGCCGAACTCGGTTTCCGCGAGCCGGGTGAAGATGCCGGGCAGATCGCCCCAGTCGCTGTTGAAGTTGGCCGCCAGGCGGTGGCGGCCGTCCATGGTGCCCAGCGTGAGGGTCCACGAACCGGCGATCGCGCCGCCGTTGCCCCATACGCTGACGCCGCTGGGCAGGGTTTCGAAGTAGACGCCGAGGCCGTAGCGGGTGTTGGGGAGCCAGCCGGAGCCCTCGGTGGAGGTCGTCGTCAGCAGTTCCCGTTGCAGTTCGGGCGGGAGGAGCCGACCGCCGAACAGTAGACCGAAGAAGCGATTGAGGTCGCTGAGCGATGAGATCATGCCACCGGCGGTCCATGACTTGGACGGGTGCAGCTCGGTGCCGTCGTAGACAGGGCTGTCCGGTTCAGTGAGCAGAGCGGTCGTGTAGTGGCGCGCGTGCGGCTTGCGAACAGTGACCTCGTCACCCGGCAGATACGTGTCCTTCAGGTTGTGTGGCCGGGCGATGCGCTGCTGGAGCTCCTCGTCGAACGGCCGTCCGGTGATCCGTTCGATGATCATCCCGGCGAGGACGTATCCGGTGTTGTTGTACCGCCAGAGCGTTCCCGGTGCGAACTCGGGCGGATGGGACACGGCGGCTCTGACGAGGTCCTCGGGCGGGTAGTGGTCGTAGCGGTGCTTCAGGAACGCCGGGCCGGTTTCGTCGGCCAGCAGTTCGGGGTCCAGCGTGTAGTTGAACAGGCCGTTGGTATGGGCGAGCAGTTGCCGGACAGTGATCGCACCGCCGTCGTTGCCTTTGCCCCGGATCAGGCCGGGGAGCCATTTCTCCGGCACATCGTCCAGGCTCAGCCGTCCCTCCGCGGCGAGTTGCAGCGCAACGGTGGCGACGAATGTCTTGGTGGCGCTGCCGATTCGGAAATGCTCCTCGCGGAGGCGAGGTTTCCCGGTCTCGGTACTGGCTACTCCCGCGGCGCCGAACCACGTGTCTCCGTCGCCGGTACGGACTTCGGCGATGATGCCCAGAACGCCTTCTTCGGCGACGATGCGTTCGAGTTTGCGCTGAAGCGTCATGCCGACCCCCTGGGGCGGATTCGATGGTTGGGAACGATCGAAGCCTAGGAGTGCATTACCGGTTCCATCAAAGGTCAATTTCCTCCGGTGGGCTACTATTCTGCACGTCAATCAGGTGGAATCGTTGCATCTGCTGGAGTCTTATTGCAACGATGAGGAGCGCCGCAATGCCCGGTACACGACTCACCAGCCGAGACCGTCGAGTCATCGCCTTGGGACTGGCCGACGGGCTCGGCTACGCCGAGATCGCCCGCAGACTGGCCCGGCCGACTTCCACCATCAGCCGCGAAATCACCCGCAACGGGGGTCCCGCCGGCTACGACCCCGGTCTGGCCCACCAAGCCACGAAACGGCGCTTGCGCCAACGCAAACCCGCCACGGAAGCCGGATCGGGTTGGCGCCGCCACGGTATGGAAACCGTACGCGCTTTCGAGCGGCAGCTGGCCACGACCCTCGTCGGCACCGGACTGCCGCGTATGCCCGCGATGGTGCTCGCGGCCCTGCACACGACCGATGACGGATCCGGGACCGCGGCGGGGCTCCGGCAGCACCTGCGGGTCAGCTCGGCGTCCGTCTCCAAGGCCGTCGGGTTCCTCGAGGGTCAGGGGATGATCCGGCGCGAACGCCTCCCCCGGCGCCGTGCCGAACGCTTTGTCGTTGACCCCGATGCTTGGTTCCAGGCCATGCTGGCCAGTGCCCAGCGAAACTACCGGCTCGCCGACACCGCTCGCCAAGGAGCCGGTCTCCTCGGCCTCACGACACCGGCCGGTGCCCGTCTCCACGCGCTGAGCCGATTCCACCAACAGCTCACCAACGACATCACAGACCGAGCCCGCCGCTGGAAACACGTACTCACCGAACCACTGCCGCGGTGACCGTCGGGCAGGGCTGGACGGCGGACGCGCTCCGGCATGACACCCACATCGCCGTCCTCGCACTCGTGACAAGGGAAAGCGCCATGGGAAATTCCTCACCCGATCTGATTCAACTCCCCAGGGCTGCAACGGTATTGGGTCCGCTGATTTCGGTCATGGTGTCCTTGTTGTGATGGGTTTATTCTTGGCGTGGGGTGCTCTTCCGGGCTGGGTCTCCCGCCTTGGGTCGGAGGTTCCCTTCCGGTGTGGGGTGTCCTCCTTTCCCGCCGCCCGATTGTGGCCGTCTCCGCTACGCGCGTCAAGGTCGTCGCCATCGAGCGCTTCGCGCATCAAAGGCGCTCCACCTTGACACGCTTCGCTACGACGGCGGGTTGGCGGCTGTTGGGAAAGGTGGACGGGTGGTTGAGGTCCGAGCGGAAATACTCGGGCTTCGCCCGATAACTGCGTCGGCCTGGCGGCCGATGCCTGCCCCTGCGCCGGAGCGTTGACGGGTCGGGTGTCGCGGCCGGTCAATGCGGGAGGCGAACCCCTCCGTTCGGGCCATTCCCCGATGATCTTGCCCCTGTCTCCACCCTCGGCCGTCGAGAGTGGAGACAGAGGCAAGATCATCACCATTCGGGCGCGCATATGTCCGCTTTGCCCAGGAATGCGCACGGGGGGCCGAGGCCCTTTTCTGGAAGGCTTCTCCTTGGGGAACAGAAAGGCGGATCGGGGTGGCCGGGTAAGGGTTTTATCACCCCCAGGATAGGTCCTTTCTGCGCCCTTCTTGATATCCTTAGTGGTATGACTTCTTCTTTCGGGCAGTGCGGGAACACGGCGGGCAATACGCCCGCCGTGGCCGCCATGGGTGCTGCCCGGGGAAAGATCGCTTCGGAGATGGGCGAGGTGCCTCCGGCGGGTGCGGCCGGTCAGGTGCTGGATGTGATCTCGCAGGTGTTCGAGGACATGGAGCAGGCCCAGCTTTCGATGCTGCTGCGCCTGGCCCAGCTGGAGGCGGCCGGGACCCTGTTGGAGGCGGGTGGGCAGAGGTCGGTGCAGAACTGGCTGATCCACTCGGTGGGGATGGTCCCCGTTGAGGCCAACGGGCGCGCCGAGCTGGCCCGCCGGCTGTTCGCCCTGGAGCTTCCCGCCACCCGCCAGGGCTTGGACTCTGGGTTGTTGTCGATCGGGGAGGCGGTGGCGGTGTGCCGGGCCGCTGAGCGGGCGGTGGGGGCGCGCAACACCGGCCGCCACCCCAACGCCGGGGAGTTTCGGCGGATGATGGAGGCCGGGATCGTGGCCGCTAAGGCTAAGGAGCCGGCGATGTCGACTTCCCACATCGCTCGGCTGGGCCGGGAGCTGTTGGCCCAGTACAACCCGGCTGTGGTGGAAGAGCAGTACCAGGCCGCCTTCGACGCCCGTGGTGCGCGCCTGGTGCGCACCTTTGATGCGACTTTCCAGTTCGAGCTCTGGGGTCCGAGTGAGCACGCCGAGGAGATCCAGCGTGAGCTCAAGGCCCACGAGGTGGACTATGACCCCGAGAGGCTGCACGTGTCGGCTTCGGAGCGGATGTATGACGCGTTCATGAACCTGGTCCGCTCCGCCTCCCACCCCACCGACCCCACCAACCCCGGCGAGGGCGCAGAGAACAGCGAGGGCGCAGAGGGCGCAGAGGGCTCCGACGGTCAGGACAGCAAGGGCAAGGGCGGCACGGGTCGCAAGCGTGCTGCGGTGGCGATGATCAACATCATGGTGCCCCTGCCCACCTTCCTGGGCCTCCAGGGCGAGGACGGGGGTGCGGGTCCGGCGGTGACGCAGGACGGGCAGGTGGTCTCCATGGCCGCGATCCGTGCCCTGGCCCCCAACAGTGTGCTGCGTCGGATGATCACCTCCCCCAAGGGGGAGACGGTGTTGGACGTGGGCCGTACCCAGCGCAACGCCACGGGCGCTCTGCGGGACGCGGGGATGTTCGGTCACACCACCTGCGCCTGGTACCAGGGCTGCAACACCCCGGCCAGCGGTTCCGAGGCCGACCACAAGAGGAGCTTCTCGGCCGGCGGGTCCACGAGCGCGGACAATATCCAGCCACTGTGCTCAGACCACAACCGGTTGAAGTACCGGCGGGAGACCAACCCGGACCAGCCCGTCTGGCAGGGCCGCCCCTCCCACCGCAACCGGGGAAGTACCAACAAGGGGGAGGACTCGGACGCCGACCCCGACCCAACCCCTACTCCCACACCTGAGAAGCGGTAACCACCCGCCAAGGCCCTACCGGCCCACGCCCCCACACCCTGATGCCCTGGCGCCCTCCCGAGGGGTTCGCCGCACACCATGACCAGCCGCGACACCCTCAACCGGTGTGCTCCGGCGCAGGGGCCCACCCGGCCGCAGGCCGCGCTGTTCGGGGTCCGCAGCCCAGAATGACCGGCCGCGACACCCGACCCGTCAAAGCTCCGGCGGCGTGGCAGGCATCGGCCGCCAGGCCGACTGGGGTTGCCCGGCCGAAGGCCGGGACCGCTCGGACCTCAACCACCCGTCCCCCTTTCCCGATAGCCGCCAAACCGCCGTCGCAGCGGAGCGGGTCAAGGTGGAGCGCCAATGACGCGCGAAGCGCTCGATGGCGACGACCTTGAGGCGCGTAGCGGAGACGGCCACAATCGGGCGGCGGGAAAGGAGGGAACCCCAGCCCGGAAGGGAACCTCACCCCAGCGCAGACACCCCCACCCCAGAGCAGGCACACTCACTCCAGAGCAGACACCCTCACACCTCATCCGTTCGGACCTCAACCACCCGGGCGGCCCCAACCAATGGGCCGTGTCAGAGCGGGTACAGGTGGTGTGCGGCCCCGGCCTTCACACACCGGGTGACCTCATCCAACAGAGGTGACTTGAGTTTCCAACGTTGCCAGTACAACCGCACCTCCACCGGGTGCTCTGGTGCCAGGGACACCAGTTTTCCGGTCTCCAGGTCCTCGGCGCACTGGTGTTCCGGAACGGCTCCCCACCCGAAGCCCAGCAACACCGTTCGGGCGAAGTCCTCGGACGCGGGGATGTAGTGGCGCGGACCCCGGGAGTCGCTTCCGGTCAGGTCTCGCAGGAAGCGGTCCTGCAGATCATCCTTGCGGTCGAAGTTCACCACCGGCGCTTCGACGAGGTGTTCCGGATCGACGGGGCGTTCCGGATCGACGGGGCGCCCCACAACACCCGTGCCATGCCGCTCGGCGAACGCGGGGCTGCACACCGCTTGGTAGCGCATGACCCCCAGTCCTTCAACGGCACACCCCTGCACGGCCTCCGGGGTCGACGTCACCGCTGCCATCACCGCCCCCGAGCGCAGGAGGCTCGTGGTGTGCTCCTCATCCTCCCGATGGATCTCGAAGACGGCACCCAGCTCCGGCGGTAGCTCAGCGATCGCTTCCAGAAACCACGTGGACAGGCTGTCGGCGTTCACTGCCAGGGGCACCAACGCACGTCCGTTCTCGTGGTCGGCGGTCCTGAGTTCGGCGAGCACGTCCTGATCCAGCACCAGGACCTGGCGTGCGTAGCGCAGCACAGCGTCACCGGCCTCCGTCGGCACGACCGGGTTGGTGCGCTGGACCAGCACTTTCCCCGCGGTCTGCTCCATCGTCCGCACCCGCTGCGACACCGCCGACGATGTCACGTGCAGTCGCCGTGCGGCCGCCTCGAACGTGCCTTCGTCGACGAGCGCGGTCAGAGTGCGCAGATGATCGAACTGGAAGGGCATCCCCAACCTCCTGACGTGCGATCCTAAGCTTTCCTTAGGGGTTCTGAGAAAGTTTAGCTTTACTGCATACCCAGGCTGGGAGAGGCTGCCTCCCGTGAACGAATCCCTTCTCCCCGCACTCATGGGCCTGGGCACCGGCCTGGCGCTCATCGTGGCCATCGGCGCCCAGAACGCTTACCTGCTCCGGCTCGGGATCGACGGCAAGCCGACCGCGGTCCTGTCGGTGGTACTGGTCTGCGCGGTCTCCGACGCCCTGCTCATCACCGCCGGGGTCGTGGGTATCGGCAGCCTGGTCGAGGCCCTCCCCACGGCCATGGTGGTCATCCGGCTCCTCGGTGCGGGTTTCCTCGTCGTGTACGGCCTGTTCGCCGCCTACCGGACACTCCGGCCGGGTAAGGCCGACACCCTGGTGCCAGCGAACGCCCCGACGAAGGCGGACGACACCCCGAACCCAGCCCCGGAGAGCGCTCCCGTCACCCGAACGGACACACCCACCCTTGCGGTGCCAGCGACCCCGGCCCGCACCGGCACCAAGGCCGCGATCGCCACAGCCCTCGCCCTGACCTGGCTCAACCCGCACGTCTACCTGGACACCGTCCTCTTCCTGGGGTCGGTCGCCAACCAGCAGGTCGGCGACGCCCGCTGGTGGTGGGCGGGCGGCGCCGTGGCCGGGAGCTTCCTGTGGTTCTTCTCCCTCGGGTACGGGGCCCGCCTGCTCCGTCCGGTCTTCGCCCGGCCGGGCGCCTGGCGGGTACTCGACGGGATCATCGCGGCGGTGATGCTCACCCTGGGCGTCAACCTCGCCCTCGGGGCCTGACTCTCGGGACCCGACCCTCAGTACCCGACTCTCGGGACCCGACTCTCAGTACCCGACCCCCGGAATCTGAACCGAACCCGTCAATGGGTCGCGAAGGCCTCCGCCAACCACCAGGAACCCCCGTCCGAGACGATCTTGGCGTCCACCACCAGCGGCCCCGACCGTTCCCCGGCCAGCCAGTCGGTCACCCCGTCCAAGTCCTCGACACCCCGCACCGTGATCCCCGCAGCCCCGTACCCTCGGGCGATCGCGGCGAAATCGGTGTCGGGGAAGACCACCGTGCCCAAGTCCGGGTTGCGCTCCGGTTCCGGGTCCCCAGGGGCGAAGTGGTGCACCTCGGCACCGTAGGCGGCATCGTTGTACACGACCACCACCAGCGGGATCCCGAGCCGCACGGCGGTCTCCAACTCGGACACCGACATCAGGAACCCGCCGTCCCCGGTACCCAGTACTGGCAGCCGGTCCGGGCGCGCGGTGGCCGCCCCGATCGCGGTGCCCAGCCCCAGACCGATGGACTGGAAGGCCTGCGTGAAGCAGAACCCGAACTCGTCCGGGACCGACAGGTGCGTGGACGGGTAGCCCATGAAGTTGCCCGAGTCCACGGAAACGATCCGTTCGCCGGGCAGGATCCGGTCCAGCTCCACCGTGAGCAGCCGCGGGTTGATCCGCCCGGCGGTGGAGTTGTCGTCGATCGGGACGTCCTGCCAACGGCCCTCGCCCGCCAGACGGTCGGCGATCTCGGGCGTCCTCAGCTTGGCGGCGGGCTCGGGCTGGATCTCCCGTAGGGCGGCCAGGGCGTCGCGGGCGGTCGCGGCCGTGTCCCCGAGCACCCCGAGGTCGATCGGCCGGTGGGCGCCCAACGCGGAGTCCTCCAGGTCGACCTGCGCCACCCGGGTTCCCGGGGAGATGAGCTTGCCGTGGCGCATGGTCCACATGTTGAGCGCGCACCCCCAACCGATCACCAGGTCGGCGCCGGTGATGAGCTCGGCGGTCAGCGGGCAGGAGAAGCCGCCGGAGATCCCCAGCGAGAACCCTTCTCCCTCGAACAGTCCCGCCGCGACCGCCGACGTCGCCACCAGCGCTCCCGCGTGCTCGGCCAGAGCGGCGATCTGCGGGCCCGCACCCCGCGCACCCCGGCCAGCCACGAACACCGGCCGGTCGGCCGCGCGGACGAGCTCCACCAAAGACGCCACCGCCTCCCCGGCGGGACGCACGGGAGCGGGCCGCACGACCGGGGCGACCGTCTCAGGCGCGTCCTCGGGTGCGTTCTGGGCCTGCACGTCCAAGGGCAGGTTGACGACCACCGTGCGCCGTTCGTTGCTGGCGGTGCGGAAGGCCCGCACGATGTCGGCGACCGCCGAGGCCGCCGAGTGCACCCGTTCCGGCACCGCGCCCACGGACCGGACCAAGGAGTCCTGGTCGACGGCGAAGTTGGAGCGCACCGCGGCCGGTGCGGTGTCGGCGGCCAGGACCAACAGCGGGGTACGGCTCTTCGCGGCCTCACCGATCCCGGTGATCGCGTTGGTCAGCCCGCACCCCTGGTGGACGCTGACCAGGCCGACCCGGTCCGACATGCGCGCGTAGGCGTCGGCCATGACGGCGGCCCCGCCCTCGTGCCTGGCGCTCGTGAAAGGCACACCGTGCCGACGGAGTGCGTTCGTGACGTGGAAGTTCCCGCTGCCCACCACCCCGAACGCGTGACCGGCCCCCAGCTGAGCCAGGACCCGTCCGACCAGGTCGGCGACGGTCGCGCCGCTATCCACGCCGGTCCACGAAGGCGATGACCCGGGCGGGACTGCCGGTGCCGTGGACGATGGGCAGGGGACTGACCACGACGACCGCGCCGGTCGGCGGCAGGTGGGCGAGGTTGCGCAGTGAGGTAACGCCGTAGCGGTCGTTGCCGAGCAGGTGGTGGTGCACGGGGAACGGCGGGTCCAGGTTGATGGCGTTGCCCGCGTCGATACCGACGGTCTCCACCCCGAAACCGGAGATCGGGCTGTGCTCGGCGAGCCAGCGGGCGCACTCGGCGGAGACCCCGGGGGTGTGTGAACCGGCCTCGTCCGTGTTGAGGAACAGTTCCCGGTCGTGGCCGTACTGGTCCCAACCGGTGCGCAACAGCAGCCAGGATCCGTTTTCCAACGGTCCGTTCTCGGCCTCCCAGGCGCGGATGTGGTCGACCTCCAACAGGAAGTCGGGGTCCTTGGCCGCCTCGGCGCTGAGGTCCATGACAGCGGCGGTCCCGACGAGTCGGCTCATCGGGATCTGGGACACGTCCAGGCCGTTGCGCCCGGTCTTCCAGTGGATGGGTGCGTCCAAGTGGGTGCCGACGTGCTCACCGGTGTGGATGTTGTGGTGCCGCCAGAACGGCCCGGGCTCGTCGTAGGCGCTGACCTGTTCGAGGCTGAAGTCGATGAGGTTCGCGAAGGGCTCGGGCAACTGCAGTGTGGGCGTGTCGGGGCTCAGTCGCGTGGTGAGGTCGAGGATCTCGACGTCGCCGCTGGCGAAGCCACCGAGGAGCTGGGCGAGGACCGGGGAGTTCATGGAGGATCTCCGGAAAGCGCTTGGTTGTCGGCCGGGCTGGCCAGAACCCTACTCCGACCCGCCCGAATCGGACAGGGAGGCCGGCCCCGAACGGGCCGCACGACGAATATCCGGTGGAGCCCCCGCCGCCGGAGGGCTCCCCACCCCCGCTCTCGCCCTCAACCACCGAGCCCGCGGTAGGTGGCGTGGTCGAAGTCGGCGTGGCCGCCTGTGCCGGTCAGGTCGTGTACCCACAGGCCCAGGAAAGCCCCGGTGAAACCCCAGAGAGTGGTCGTCTCGCCGTCGGGGGAGCGCTCTTCGGCGTAGTCGTCGGACAGGATGCTGGCGTCCAGCGCCCCGCCCGCGTCGACACCCATGTCGATCCACTCGCGGCCGTTCTCGGAGAGCGCGAACCGCAGCTCCGCCCGGTCGATCTCGGCGCGCAGGTGAAACCGCTCCCAGCCGCGCACGTCCACCCGAGGGCCCACTTCGCGGACCCGGCCGCGGTCGGAGCTGAGTACCCCGGCGAACATCCCGTCCAGCTCGTCGAATCCCACGCGCAAGTAGTGCCACTGCCGCATGTTGTAGTACGCGGTGAGCCCGGCCATGCGCTGGAAGGTGTCGGTGGAGAACTCCATCACGGTCTCCATCACGCACCGGTCGTGCTGCACCCGGCGGGCCACCAGGCTCGGCCGACGGGTCCCGGACGGTGACTGCCCGCCTTCGATACGCAGGTGCCCGGGCCGCTCCGTCAACGAGATCCACTCCTCGTCCAGGTGGCGCCGCAGCGTGCTCCACTCCGGGCGCAGGAGCGGGGAGTCGAAGTCGTCCCTGGCCGGGACCTCGGGCCAGGGGTGGGGTTCCAGCGCGGGGCCGGGGACCTCCATGTGCGGGACACCGCCCTCCACCCTGGGCCAGCCGTCCACCCAGTCCACCCGCTGGAGCGCGGTCTCCCGCCCGAGCACGCACCTGCCGCGCTCGGTGAGCGGGCGCGCTGCCAGGTGCGCCAGGAACCACTCGCCGCCCTGGGTGCTGACCAGGCTCCCGTGTCCCGCCTTCTGCAGGGGCAGCGACGGGTGCTCCCGCGAGGACAGCGTGGGACCGGCCGGGTCCACCTCGTACGGTCCGTCGATGTGCCGGGACCGGGCCACCGTCACCTGGTGGTCCCACTGCGTCCCGCCTTCGGCGGTCACCAGGTAGTACCAGCCGTTCTCGCGGTACAGGTGCGGTGCCTCGGTCACCCGCGCGGACGTGCCCTCGAAGATCACGCGCGGCTCACCGAGGAGGCGCATCCACTCCGTGTCCAGCTCTTGGAGCACGATCCCGGCGAACGCGTGGTGGCCTGGCCGCCAGTCACTCCTGTTACTCATCACCCAGCTCCGGCCGTCCCCGTCGTGGAACAGGGACGGGTCGAACCCCATGGCGTGGATCGGCGCCGGGTCGCTCCACGGGCCGTGGACGGACGGTGCGGTGGTCACGTAGTTCGGCGTGTCCCAGAACCCCTCCGCGTAGTTCTCCACGTCGGTGAAGATCAGGTGGAACACCCCGTCCTTGTACGACAGGCAGGGCGCCCACACCCCGGCACCGTCCCGGTGCCCGGTGAGGTCGAGGAGGCGGTCCTCGTCCAGGACTCCGCCTAGGGGGCGCCAGTGGACCAGGTCCCGGGAGTGGTGCAGCAGCACTCCCGGGCTCCACTCGAAGGTGGAGGTCGCCATGTAGTAGTCCTCGCCGACCCGAAGGATCGAGGGGTCGGGGTGGAAGCCGGGCAGGACCGGGTTGGTGATGGTTCCGGCTCGGACGTCGGTGGCGGGGGAGGTGGTCATCACGGCCTTTCATCGGGCGGGTGGGGCAGCCAGTGCAGGTGGGGTCAGGTGGGGGCAAGGGGGGAACCGGGGTCCGGTCAGGGGAGTCGGGAGGGGCCGGACCCCGGCGCGGCGCGGGCAGGGGGAACCTGTGCCCGCGCCGCGGGCTATTTGCCGAAACCGGCGGCCAGCCCGCTCAGCAGCTGCCTGCGGCCGAACAGGTAGAGGGCCAGGATCGGGATGGCGGACAGTACGACGGCGGCCATCAGCCCGGGAACGTCGGTCCCGTACTGGGTCTGGAACGCCCACAGCCCCAGCGGTAGGACCCTGGTCGACTCGCTCTGGGTCAGCACCAGCGGGAAGATGAAGTTGTTCCAGGCGTTGAGGCCGACGAAGATCGCCACCGTCATCACCCCGGGCCGCGACAGGGGCAGGACCAACCGGAGGAACACCTGCCAGGTGGCGGCGCCGTCCAGGGCCATGGCCTCGTACAGCTCGCCGGGAACGTCCCTCAGCGAGCTGGTGAGCACGACGATGGAGATCGGCAGCGTGAACGCCGCGGTCGGCAGGATGATCGCGGGAAGGCTGTCGTACAGGTTCATCCGCGTAATGATCAGGTAGATCGGGATGATCACCGCTTGCGCCGGCACCGCCAATCCCAGGAGGAACAGAGTGAAGCTGATCCGCACCGCCCGGCTGCGGCTGCGCACGATGGCGAAGGCCGCAGGAACCGCTACCAACAGCACGAGGGTGATCGAGCCGAGCGCCACGATCAGGCTGTTGGCCAGGAATCCGAGGAAGCCGACCTCGAAGACGTTGCGGTAGTTGTCCAGGGTCAGGGACTCGGGGATGGACAGCGGTCCCTGCGACATGTAGTCGCCCGGCGCGCGCAGACTGGTGGCCACCAGGTAGTACAGCGGCACCACCACGGCCACGAGCCACAGGGCCGCACCGATCCCCGACGCGTACGCGGGGCGCTTGCCGGGCCGGGGCCGCAGGCGGGCCGCCAGGCGTGCGAGCGGCCCCTTCTCCGGTTTCCTGGCCGAGGGCCTCCGTGCGTCGGCGCGTGGGCCGGTTCGCTGCCTTGTTCCGGCGGCCATGTCAGATCCCCTCCCTCTGGCTGGTCATGCGGGAGTAGCCGGTGGCCCGCACCACCAACAGCGACAGTCCCGTTCCCAGGACCACCAACAGCACCGCGATCGCGCTCGCGTAGCCCATCTCGAAGGCGATGAACCCCTGGTTGTACATGTGCAGCGGCAGGATCCGGGTGGCGTGGCCGGGGCCGCCCCCGGTCAGCAGCATGACCGTCTCGAAGTAGGTCATGGATCCCACGAGCATCAGCACCGACGACGCGATGATGGTGTGCCGCAGCTGTGGGACGGTGATGCGCAGGAACCGCTGGATCCCCGAAGCCCCGTCCAGCTCGGCGGCCTCGTAGAGCGAGCGCGGTACCTGCCGGGCCGCCGCCTGGTACAGCAGCATGTGGAACGGCAGGAACTGCCACAGCAGGACGAACACGATCGCGTACAGGGCCATCGTCGGGTCCCCGAGGACGTTGCCCTGGGCGAGGCCGAACCACTCGTTCAGCTGCGCGGGTATGCCGAAGTGCGGTTCGAAGAGGGCCTGCCACACCAGGGCGATCGCCGCCGTCGACAACAGCAGCGGCAGGAAGAAGATCGCGCTCACCACCGCCCGGGACCTCTGGTGGCCGGCGGCCCACACGCCGAAGGCCAGCGCGAGCGGGGTCTGGGTGGCCCAGCACAGGACGGTCAGGGTCAGGGTGATCATCAGACCGCCGCGGACCTCGCTGTCGCCGGGCAGAGCTGCCCAGTTGTCCAGGCCCACCCACTCGGGGTTGCCGAGACCGCTCCACGAGGTGAAGCTCAGGTAGACCACGACGACGACGGGGCCCAGGCCGAACAGTCCGAAGAAGAGCAGGGCCGGAGCGACCCAGAGGAACCCGGGCCGCTCCGTTGCGGAGGACTTCACCGAAGCTGCTCCATGTCCTGTGCGAACTCTTCCGGAGTGATGTCTTCGAGGAAGAGGAGCTGGAGGTTGGTCAGCATCGACTCGGCGGCCGCCGGGGGCAGTGCCTGGTCCCAGGACTGCGTGAAGGTCGGCGCGTCGGAGACCAGCTCGTGGGTGAAGGTGGCGAACTCGCCGTGCTCGCTGTCTTCGAGCTGGTCCTCGATGCCTTCGACGGGCGGCACCTGGCCGGCTCCGATCAGGTCCTCGACGTACTCGTCGGAGGCCATGGTCTCCACCAGGAAGTCGGTCGCTTCCTCGATGTGCGCGCTGGAGCTGTTGATGGAGAAGTAGTTGCTGGGGTTGCCGACGATCGCGTTGGGCTCACCCTCGCCGTCCTCCAAGACGGGGAAGGGGGCGTAACCGAGCTCGTCGTTCTCGAGGAACTCGGGGTTGCTGTCCTGGTGCTCCCCGATGTCCCAGCTGCCCATCAGGAACATCGCGGACTCGCCGGTGGCCAGGAGCGCGGAGGCGCTGCCGTTGTCGTAGTCGATGGAGGAGAAGTTGGGGCCGAAGGCGCCACGCTCGACGAGGTCCTGGCACATCTCCATGGCCTGGACGACGGCCGGGTCCTCCCAGGAGCCCTCCTCCCCGTCGACGATGGCCTGGAACACGTCCGGGCCGCCGATCCGGTCCACGAGGTAGGAGAACCACATCAGTTGGGTCCAGCCCTGGGCGCCGGGGAGGGTGATCGGGGTGACGTCCTGCTCCTGGAGGACGTCGATAGCCTCGTAGAGGTCCTCGAAGGTCTCCGGGGGCTCCAGCCCGGCCTCCTCCATGACGGGCTTGTTGTAGAACATGACGACGGGCTGGACCCCGAGCATGGGTACCCCGTAGTAGGAGTCCTCGAGCTGGGCGACCTCCAGCACGCTGGGCAGGAAGGCGTCCCGGAACTCGGGGTTGTCCTCCAAGGTCTGGGTCATGTCGTGGACCTGGCCCTGGTCGGTGTACTCGGCCAGGTTGCCGCCGCCCCAGTTGAAGAACACGTCAGGGGCGTTGGGGGAGCCGAGCGCGACTTGCAGGCGCTGCTTGTAGGCGTCGTTGACGAAGGTGACGAGTTCGGAGTCGACGACCTGTCCCTCGTTGTGGCCGTCGAGGTGCTCCTCGAGGATCTCGTTGGCTGTCGCGTCCTCCACAGCCCACAGCTCCAGGGTGTCCGAGTCTCCGGGACCGGAGGTCCCGCAGCCGGCGAGGATTAGGGAGAGGGCCAGGGAGGTACTGCCGATCACACGTATCCGGTGGGTGCGACTCATGGCGTGGACACCGTTCTTCCGTCGGTCTTGTGGGGGGACCCGAAAACTTCCGAAATGTTTCCGATAGCTTTCGGGAAGGCTGACGCTAAATTGTCCGTGTGGCTACGTCAAGGGGCTGATTGGTTGCGAGAAGGTTGCGGCGCGGGAGCTCGAAAAGTTTCGGGATAGAATCCTTCGCAGCGGGCCCAGGGGAACCCGGTCCCGGACGAAGAGGAGGCATATGGCCAAGCGACGGCCCACACTGGCCGAGATCGCGGGCGAGGCGGGCATCTCCGTCTCGACCGTCTCCAAGGTGATCAACGGCCACCTCGATGTTGCCGTGGAGACCCGCCGCCAGGTGGAGCGGCTCCTGGAACACCACCGTTACCAGCCGCGCCGCCACCGGGAGCGGCGCACGGTCGGCCTGATCGACCTCGTCTTCCTGGACCTCGGAAGCCCGTGGGCCATGGAGATACTCACGGGGGTCGAGGAGGTCACGCACGACGCGGGTTTCGGGATCGTCGTCTCCGCCGTACACGACCGCAAGCGCAGCAGGCCCGGCCGCAAGTGGCTGGACAACATCCAGGCCCGGAACTCCGACGGGGTGGTCCTGGTGCTCTCCGACCTCTCCTCACAGCAGCAGGCGCAGCTCGATGCCCTGGGGATACCCGTGGTGATCGTCGACCCCGTCGGCGACCCCGCCCGAGGAGTCCCCACGGTGGGCGCCGCGAACTGGGACGGCGGCCTCACCGCCACCGAACACCTCATCGGCATGGGCCACCAGCGGATCGCCATGCTCACCGGGCCTCCGGACGTCATGTGCAGCCGGGCCAGGGTGGACGGCTACGGCAGCGCCATGCGCGACGCCGGACTCAGCATCCCCGAGGGCTACGTCCGCCACGGCGACTTCCTGTCCGGGACCGGCAAGGAGATCACCGAGGACCTGCTGGGCCTGCCCGAACCGCCCACGGCGATCTTCGCGGGCTCGGACCAAATGGCCCGCGGTGCCTATGAGGCCCTGTACAAACGGGGGATGAGCGTGCCCGACGACGTCTCGGTGGTGGGTTTCGACGACCTTCCCGAAGCCCGCTGGGCGACCCCGCCGCTGACCACCGTCCGCCAGCCGCTGCGCGACATGGCGCAGATGGCCACCCGCATGCTGTTCGACCTCATCGGCGGCAACGAACCCGAGACCACCCGCGTGGAACTCTCCACCCGGCTGATCGAGCGGGACAGCACCGCCCCGCCCAAGGGCTGAACCGTAAGGCCCCCGGTCCGGTCCACCTCCGTGCGGTCGCTAAGGTCTCCGGCGGAGTGCGCGGACACCGCGCCCGGAGCGGAGGGAGCGAGCCTGGTGACCAAGAAGAACGGGGAATCGACGCTCGGGTACTGGATCGCCTTCTTCGTGGTCTGGGCACTCCTGTTCAGCGCCACCTACGCCTACGGCGGAGCCGTGTCCTTCGCGCAACAGCACTACTGGGAGCACCGCCAGGCCGACAAGGGGCGTGCCGGGATCGAGGGCGCGGCCGAGGTCACCCACATTCGGGAAGAGGAGCGGCGTTCCGCTTTTCGCAGGTGGACCAATGTGACGTGCCGCGCCAACTTCGTGCCCGACGACGGCGGCACCGAGGTGACGGTCACCCTCTCCCTGCCGGGCGAGTGCGAGGAAGGGGCCGTGCACGAGGACGCCCGCATGGTGCCCGCGACGGAGAGCCGGTGGGACCCCGCGGACATCGACGAGGCCCACGTCCCCGGAGGCGGGACGGGCGGCAAGGTCTGGCTGGCGTTCTTGGCCACACTCGGCCAGTTCCTGCTCTCCGGGTTCGGCGCCATGGTCCTGGTCGACTGGGTCTACCGGAGGGTGACGTCGGTACGGAACCGGATCGCGTCGCGCGGGTCCCCGCCGCGCTGACAGCCAGGGTGGGCCCGTTCCCTCAGCGCGGTCGGGCGCGGGCGGGTCCCCGGGGGAGGGAGACGATCCCGGGAACCCCGGGCCGACCGGATCGCGAACGGTCGGCCCCGCCGGCGCCCGAGGGCTACCAGCTGGACTTGGTGACCCCTGGCAGCTCGCCCCGGTGGGCCATCTCCCGGAAGCGGATCCTCGACAGGCCGAACTTCCTCAGGTGGGCGCGCGGGCGGCCGTCGACCGCGTCGCGGTTGCGGACCCGGGTGGCGCTGGCGTCGCGGGGCTGTCGGCGCAGTTCGGCGAAGGCGGCCGCGCGCTCCTCCTCTCCGGTGTGCGGGCTCTTGATCAGCCGCTTCAGTTCGGCGCGCCGCTCGGCGTAGCGGGCGACGACCTTCTTGCGCTGCTCGTTGCGGGCGATCTTGCTCTTCTTGGCCATCAGACCCTCTCCCCTCGGGCACGGATGTCGGCGACCACGCGCTCGATGCCCCGGGCATCGATGACCTTCATCCGTTGCTGATGTCTTAAGCGAACATCAGCATTCCGTGCATGTGTGCACGAAAGGTCCGTGACGGTGTCACCACAACCTCAGTTGGGTGTCCTGACGACGGTGTCCCGCTTCTTTCCGCCTTTGCGGTCTTGCGCCACCGGCCCGCCCCGCACCCGCTCTGCGGCGGGTGCGGGTGGTGCGGGTCTTACGGTCGGCTCCACGGGCCTTCGGAGCCCTCGCTCCCCGGTCTCCGGCCACTCCGGTACCGGTACTGCCCACCTGCGCCGCCAGGGCGGCGAGGTTGCGTGCTGCGTTGACGTCCCGATCCAGCACGAGGGGACATGCGTCGCAGTCGAACACCCGGATGTGCAGCGGCAGCTTGGCTTTCGTCGCCCCGCACCCCGAGCAGGTCTTACTACTGGCGAACCACCGGTCGGCCACCACCAGGCGCCCGCCGTTCCATACGGTTTTGTAGTCCAGTTGGCGGCGGATCTGCCCGAACCCCGCATCCTGGATGCGGCGGGCCAGACGCCGGTTCTTGACCATCCCGGCCACGTTGAGGTCTTCGATGACCACCGTGCCGTACTCGCCCGCCAGCGAGCTGGTCAGGTGGTGCAGCGCGTTGGTGCGCAGGTTGGCCACCCGGTGGTGCACCTTGTTGCGGGCCTGGTTGGCCTTGACCCACCGCTTGGACGGGGGGCGCCCGGTGCGCCGGTCCGGGCCCTGCCTCCGGGACACCCTCCGCGAGGCCCGGCGCAGGTCCTTCAGTGCCCCGTCCAGGTGGCGGGGGTTGGCCACGTGCCACACCCGCCCGTCGGTGTCGGCGACCACCGCCAAAGATTTCAGGCCCAGGTCCACCCCGGCCACCCCCTGCGGGCGGGCCGGAGTGGTGGGGGTGCGTTCGATCTCGACCTGGAAGGAGACCTGCCACCGGCCCCGCCGGTGCGAGACCGTGGCCGAGAGGATGCGTGCGGTCCCGTTGGTCAGGCGGCGGTGGAGTTTGCGGGTGGACTCGTGGGTACGCACCTGCCCCACCACCGGCAAGGTGACATGACGCCGGGAGTCCTCACACCGGATCGCCCCGGTGGTGAACCGGCACGACAGGGGTGCCCGGTGCTTGGACTTGGGCCGCGGCACCCCCACCCTCGGACCCTTGCGATCGCCCCGCTTGGCGGCGGAGTAGCCGTCAAAGGCAGCCGCCGCGTTCGCCAGGCCGGTGTTGTAGGCCTCCTTGGAGTTGTCGGCCCACCAGGTGGCGAACCGGGGGTCCTGGCGTTTGGTGGCGTTGAACGCCCGCCGTAGGGCGGGCAGCGACCAGGACCGCCACGGGGTGCGCTCGGACTCAGGGACCCCGTAGGAGGCCTCGGCCTTGCGTTGGTCCCAGGTGGCCAGGACGTGGTTGCGGGCCCAGTTGAAGGCCGTCCGGGCGGCGCCGCAGTGCGAGCGCAGCCGTTGCTCGGTCTCGGCGCCGGGGTCCAGGGCGAAGACGTAGGCCTGGACCCCGTGCCCGGGGCGGGGCTGAAACCCCCGCTTCTTCTTGCGCTTGTTCTTGCCTTCTGCTTGTTGCTCGTCCTGCTGTAGAGCGGTCTCGGCCACGGGTCTCACCCCCTCCCGGCGTCTCGTTCACACGTTCGAGAAAGACGTTAGCGGGACGGGCGGGCCGGTGTGGGGGAATCGGCGAATCCCCTGATTCTTTTCTCCGGGAGAACCGATCCGAGCGCCTGGCTCTTCAACGGTGGCCTGCGGCCGTAGTGATCATTGCTGACAGGAGTGGACGGTTGCTGAGGGAACACAGAACAGCTCACAACCCCTTGGTGCTCAGCTTGAGCTTCACGAAGCGCTGTTCACTGGGCAGCCAGTAGCGCTTGTTCTGGATGTTGGGGTCGAACCGGCGGCGGGTGCGCCGGTTCGAGTGGGAGACGGCGTTGCCGAAACCGGGCGCTTTGCCGGTCACCTGGCAGACACGGGACATGGTGTGTTCCTCCTACTTTCTCGGTGGTCGTTCCCTACGGCTGTCCGTCCTGGGCGGTCAGCCCTGCTTGGCCGAGGACGGGTAGGGCAGCAGGGCCATCTCGCGGGCGTTCTTGACGGCGGCCGCGACCAGGCGCTGCTGGCGCGCGGTGACACGTGTGACCCGGCGGCTGCGGATCTTCCCCTTCTCCGAGATGAACTTGCGGAGCAGGTTGGTGTCCTTGTAGTCGACGCTGTCGGCATCGCCCAGCGGGTTGGCGAACCGACGCGGGGCGCCGCGTCCACCGGAACGGCGGGACTTCGGTGGCATGGTGATCACTCCTTTCAGTGAACGTCCAGGTCGGGTCGGGGGCGCGTGCGGTTCAGAGCGCGTCGGCGAACGGGTCCTCCGCCTGAGGGCGCCCTGACTCCTCGTCCGTGAGCAGGCAGGAGTCGAGCAGCTCGACCAGCCGCTGGGCGTCCAGGTCGACCCCGGTGAAGGCGAGGTGCTGACGGCGGTCGGCGATCACCGGGTCCCAGTCCAGGAGCGCGGAGGCTCGGCGGGTCTCGGAGACCATGTCGATGGCGGCCCCGGGCAGGGCGCCCAGCCACGGACCCGCGCTCTCCAACAGCAGGGCGTCGTTGTGGGCGTCCCAGACGAGCAGGGTGTCGGGCCTGCTGGCCAGCCAGATCCGGCCCCGGCCGCGCAACCCCGCGGAGACGATCCGCTCCAGCGCCTCGTGCAGGCGGACCGGGTGCAGGGGCCGTTTGCGGGTCCACACCACGGTGCTGACCCGGTCGTCGGTCTGGTCGCAGTACTGCGCCCACGCCGGGTTGAGCCGGTTCGCCGCGCTCTCCGGGTCGAAGCGGCCTTCGGTGAGGGCCACCAGGCCGCCACCGGGCGGGACCACCACGGCAGCCGGGTTGAGGTGCTCGATCAGCGCGCGTGCCTCGTCGCGGTGGCCGGCTCCGTGCAGGGTGAGCACGGTCGGGTACTCGATCTGGTGGGCGAGGACCTCGGCGACGGTGCGCTCGTCCTCTGCCGCGATGTCCAGGGACCGGTCGGAGAGGTCGTCGTGGCCGGACAGGTCCGGCAGCAGGCGTTCGGAGTCCACCGCGGTGGCGACCGTGGCCAGCTGCAACTCCTCGCGGGAGGCGACGATCTCGGCGACGGACCGGGGCTCGACACCGTCCCAGGCCTCCACCACGCACAGGGTGTGCTCGCCGCGTTCCGCCAGTCGCAGGAGGGCGGGCACGAGGTCCTCGCGCAGTGTGCAGGTGGCGCACAGGTGGTCCAGGTACACGCGGTCGTGGTCGACGGGTCCCCATCGGTCGCGGACGACACGGTGGACGATCCCCTCGGCGATCCCGTCGAGGTCGTGGTGGATGGCGATGGACCCGGGAAGAGCCGTGATCAGGTCGTCCACGGTGCGGCGCCGCGCGGACCGGTGCAGCCCGGAGACCACCGCCACGCGCAGGGGCGCGGTCACTTCAGTCATGGGGGAAGAACCTCCCGATAATGAAAACGATAACCATTACCGTAGCGCACGGAGGCCGTATCCGGAAACCGCCCCCCAGTACCGCCCCAGAACCGCCCCAACACCGCCCCAGAACCGCCCCAGAACCGCCCCAGAACCGCCCCAACACCGCCCCAGCGCAGGCAGTCCCAACGAAGGCCCCACGCGAACGGCCCGCCACGCGGGCGGGCCGTCTCAACACGGGGAACGAAAGGACAGGAAGCGGGAGTCAGCGGGCCCGGGACCACCAAGCCGTGGTGTCGGCCGGCAGCACCACCTCCTCGCCCCGAACCTCCACCGGGCCGCTGGCCAACAGCAGACCCCCCGGGAGCGGTAGCGTCCGCGCCTCGCCCAGCGTGTTGGCCGTGCAGGTGAACACCTCCGCGCCGCCGGAGCGCTCGAACACCAGCACACCCTCCGGTCCCGGCGTCCACCGCAGACCGTCCCGCCCACCCAGGCACGGGTGCTCGTGCCGCAGCGCCAGCGCCGACCGGTACAGCTCCAAGGTGGAACCCGCCACCCCGGTCTGGGCGGCCACGCTCAGCTCACCCCACGACCCGGGCTGCGGCAGCCAGCTGCCGCCCGGACCGAACCCGTATGACGGGCCCTCGCGCGTCCACGGGATCGGCACCCGGCATCCGTCGCGGAACCCCTCCTGCCCGCTGGCCCGGAAGAACGACGGGTCCTGGCGGACCTCGTCCGGCAGGTCGGTGACGTCGGGCAACCCGAGCTCCTCCCCCTGGTACAGGTAGGCCGAGCCGGGCAGGGCCAGCATGAACAGCGTCGCCGCCCGCGCCCGCCGCAGCCCCAGTTCAAGGTCGCCGGGCTGGCGCTGCTGCGTGCCCAGCTCCGGCGGGTTGCCGTACCGGGTCGCGTGCCGGGTGACGTCGTGGTTGGACAGCACCCAGGTGGGCGCTGCCTCCACGGCGCGCATCGCGGCGAGCGAGCTGTCGACGACCCCCTTCAGCTCCTCCGCGTCCCAGTACGTGGCCAGGTAGGCGAAGTTGAACGCCTGGTGCATCTCGTCCGGCCGGACGTACAGCGCGGTCCTCTCCACGCTGGGAGCCCACGCCTCCGCGACCAGCACCCGCTCGCCCGGGTAGCTGTCCAGCAGCGTCCGCCAGTCCCGGTAGATCTCGTGCACGCCGTCCTGGTCGAAGAACGGCAGCTGGTACGCGCCGAGCAGGCGGGCCCGCTTTCCGCCGTCCTGGTCGGGAAGGCCGGGGGCCTTGACCAGGCCGTGCGCCACGTCCACCCGGAATCCGTCCACGCCCCGGTCCAGCCAGAACCGCAGCACGTCGCGGAACTCCTCCCGCACCGCAGGGCTGTCCCAGTTGAGGTCGGGCTGCTGGGGCGCGAACAGGTGCAGGTACCACTCGCCGAGCTCACCGTCGGCGTTCTTCACGCGGGTCCACGCGGGCCCGCCGAAGACCGACTTCCAGTCGTTGGGTGGCAGTTCACCGTCTGATCCGCGCCCGGGGCGGAAGTGGAAGCGGTCCCGGAACGGCGATCCCGGTCCGTCCTCCAAGGCGGCCCGGAACCAGGGGTGCTCCTCGGAGCAGTGGTTGGGCACCAGGTCCACGATCACGCGAAGACCCTGCTCGTGGGCGGTCCGCAGGAGGGCGTCGGCGTCTTCCAAGGTGCCGAACAGGGGGTCGACGCGGCGGTAGTCGGTGACGTCGTACCCGGCGTCGGCGTGCGGTGAGGCGTAGAAGGGCGAGATCCACACAGCGTCCACCCCCAGGTCGCGCAGGTGGCCGAGGCGGCCGCGGATGCCGGGGAGGTCGCCGATCCCGTCGCCGTCGGAGTCGGCGAAGCTCCGCGGATAGACCTGGTAGACGACCGCGTCCCGCCACCAGGAGGTGGGGGAGGAGGCAGTGTGGCTCATGGGTTCCCTTCGGTTCGGGGTGCGGTGCGGGGGCTCATCCCTTGGTGCCGCCGGCGGTCAGCCCCGCGACGAGGTGTTTCTGGGCGAAGAAGAACACGATCCCGGCGGGGATCATGATCAGGACGGACGCCGAGGTCATCAGGCCCCATTCCGCCCGGTGCGGGCCGACGAAGTTCTGCAGGCCCACCGCGAGCGTGTACCGGTTCTCGCTGCTCATGAACTGGGTGGCGAAGGCGACCTCGCTCCACGCGGTGAGGAACGTGTAGAAGCCGGTGACCGCCAGGCCCGGTTTAGCCAGGGGGACGATGAGCCGCCAGAAGGTCCCGAAGGGCGTCAGTCCGTCCACCTGCCCCGCCTCGTCGAGGGAGACCGGGATGGTGTCGAAGTAGCTCTTGAGCATCCACGCGCAGAACGGCACGGACACCGAGCAGTAGGTGAGGATGAGGCCGCCGTGCGAGTTCAGCAGGCCGAGAGTGCCGAGGATGTTGTAGAGCGGCACGATCAGCACCGCCACCGGGAACATCTGGAACACGAGGAACGACCACATGAGCGATCCCCTGCCGGGGAAACGCATCCGTGAGGCCGCGTACCCGGCGCTGGCCGCGATGGTTACACCGATCACCATGGTCAGCCCGGCCACGATGGTGCTGTTGGCGAACCACAGGAGGAACTCGGTCCGGGTGAGCAGGTGGACGTAGTTGCTCGCGGTGAACCCTTCCAAGGCGAGCGGGTCGGTCCACCCCCGCTCGCCGCGCAGCGACACCAGGAGGATGAACACGATGGGGAACAGCGCGCACAGCACCGCCAGGCACAGTGTGGTGTGCAGCGCGACCGACGCCCGGGCCGATCTGCGCTTGCCGAGTGTGTTCACAGCCGCACCTCCTGGCGCTTGAGGGACTGGCGGTACACCGAGGCGAACACCAGGAGCAGGGACAGGATGATGACGCCGTAGGTGGCCGACCCCGCGTAGTCACGAACCCCCTGGAAGGCGAGGCGGTAGGCGTAGGTCACGAGGATCTCGCTCTCCGTACCGCCCGCATGCCCGATCACCAGGTAGATGACGGGGAACATGTTGAAGGTCCAGATGGTGCCGAGCAGGATCACGGTGCTGGAGATGGGCCGCAGCCCGGGCAGGGTGACGTGCACGAACCGGTCCCACGGGCTGGCGCCGTCCATCGCGGCGGCCTCGTGCAGCTCGCGCTGGATGGACTGCAGCCCGCCCAGCAGGGCGACCATCATGAACGGCACGCCCAACCAGGTGTTGACCGCGATCACGGCGACCTTCTGCAGGGTGGGGTCGCCCAGCCAGTCCACCGGGCCGAACCCCAACAGTCCGATCAGGCTGTTGAGGACACCGACGTCGGTGTTGTACATCAGCCGCCAGGAAAAGGCGGCCACGAACGCCGGCACCGCCCACGGCAGGATCAGCAGCACCCGGTACAGGGACCGGCCGCGCATCTCCCGGTTGAGCAGCATGGCCAGTCCGAGAGCGATGCTGTAGTGCAGGATCACGCAGCTGGCCGTCCACACGACGGTCCAGCCGAGCCGGGGGTAGAACGAGCCCTCCTGCCCGGACAGCACCTGCCAGTAGTTGTCCAGGCCGACGAACTCGTACGTGGAGGGGACGTGGAAGTCCCCTACGGTCCTGCCGAGGTTGGCTTCGTTGGCGTTGGTGAAGGACAGGAAGATGCCGCGTCCGAGGGGGTAGCCGATGACGACCGCGAGGACCACGACCACGGGAAGGACCATGGCCCACGCGTACCAGTGCTGGGAGAAGGAGCGCCGGACGCCGGCGAAGAGAGTTCTCATGGTGGTCCAGGTCAGTTGAGGACGTAGTCCGGGATGAACTCGCCCTGCCACTCCTCGGCCAGGTCGTCGAGCCCTTCCTGAACGGGGGTGCCGCGCAGGATGTGGACGTAGTGCTGGTCGAAGGTGGCGAAGAGGTCGCCGATGCCGGGGATGCTCGGGCGCGGCCGGGCGTACTCCATCGCTTCCTGGAAGGCTTCCTTCGCTGGGTCGGAGGTGACCTCGTCGGTGTAGGCGTCGTAGCGGGTCGGCAGGGTGTTGATCTCGGTGGCCGTGTACTCCTGGTTCTCCGCGGACGCCATGAACCGCACGAAGAGGTGGGCGGCGTCCACGTTCTCCGAGCCGCGGTAGACGGAGTAGTGGTGGCCGCCGATCGGCGCGCCCTGGTCCACGGAGCCCGCGGGGATGGGGGCGATACCCAGGTTCTCGGCGTCCTCGAAGGCCTCACCGGTGAGGCTGTCGCTCACCGACCAGGGGCCGTTGAGGACCATGGCGACCCGGCCGCTCTTGAACGAGGTCTGCATGGCGACGTAGCCGTCGGTGGTGGCCGGGTCCAGGGAGACACCGGAGTCCACCATGTCGACCGCCGTCTGGAACCCGGCGACCGCTTCGGCGTCGTTGACGGTGATGGTGCCGCTCTCGACGTCGAGCATGTCACCGCCCTCGCCGTAGATCTTCGGGAGCGTGAAGTAGCCCTCGGGGTTGAGCTGGGTGCCCGCGACCCCGGTCTCGGCCTCGATGGTCTCGGCGGCCTCGTTGAACTCGTCCCAGGTGGCGGGCGGCTCCTCGATACCCGCCTCCTCGAAGACCTCCCGGTTGTAGAGCAGCCCGAGGGTGTCGGTGACCTGCGGAACGCCGAAGATCTCGTCCTCGTAGGTGGCTGCCTCGATCGGTCCCTCCATGAAGGAGTCGAGCTCGTCCAGGGCGACGGTGCCGGACAGCGGTTGAAGGTAACCGAGGGAAGCGAGCCCGGCAGTCCAGCCGACGTCGGTGCGCAGCACGTCCGGGGCGCCGTCGCCGCTCTGCGCCGCGGTCTTGAAGCGCTGCTCGGCGGAGTCGAAGGAGATCTGGACGCGGTCGACGTCGATGTTGGGGTACTCGTCCTCGAACCTGTCGACGAGTTCGTCGTAGGCGGGCCCCTCGGCCTCGTTGGAGGTGTCCCAATAGGTGACGGTGCCGGTGACGCTCTGGGGGTCCTCGGCGGCGAGGGTGCCGTCGCCGCCCCCTTCGTCGCTGTCGCCGCTGCCGCAGGCGGTGGCGATGAGCACGGTGCTCAGGGTGAGCGCGGTGAAGCCGTATCGCATGTGTCCTCCTCAGGGGGTGGGCCGACGCGGTGGCCCCTGCAGGGGACCCACCGGCCGATCCGGGGAGTTGGACCACGGCCCGGTATGGGCTGTGATGGCGAGAACGTTACCCTGATAACTAACACGAGTTACATAACATTTTTCTATCGGTGGGGACCGGGTTCCGAGATTCCGTGTTCACCGCGGTGACCCTCTTGACCCGTCTTGGTTAACGCGCTATTAACTGCTGTTAGCAATGGCGTTACACCCCAGCCGAAGGGCCCGCGATGTCACCGACGCCCCCGAAGCCCGCCCCCGACCAGCCACCCAGTGAACGGCCGCGCCGCTCCCGCAACCCGTCCCGCAACCGGCGAAGAATGCTCGCCGCCGCGGCCGCGGTGCCCTTGGCCGTCGGACTGGCGTACCTGCCGACCACCGACCTCTGGCCGAGCGCAGCGGCAGCCCTCGTCAGTGACGCACCGGGACCGGGGGCCGCGGTCCAGGAAGAAAGCGCCGCGCACTGGCTCGACCGCACGACCCTCGCGTGGGAGGAAGCGGTCGAGGGTCGCAGCTTCTGGCTCTACACCGACCCCGAGTCCGCGCCGGAGGTCGGTCCCGGCACCGGCGCCGTCGCCCTCGAACACGACCCCGAAGGGATCCCCGAGGACCTCCGGGAGGGCTTCCCGCACCTGGCCGACCACGGCGCGCTCACCCTTCCCGACGGGTTCGGCGACGAGGACGTCCGCGAGCTGCTCAAGGGAGGGCTCGCCGTCGCCGCCTTCGACGGGGACGACACCCTCGTCGACGCCACCGGCCTCCAGGTCCCCGGGGTCTTGGACGACCTCTACGCCGACGCCGCCGACCGCGACCTGGGTCCCCGCTGGGACGACGGGGTTCCCGGACTCGACCTCTGGGCCCCCACGGCCAGGTCGGTGAGCGTCGACCTGTACGACGGCCCCCGCACCGACGAGCCCTTCGCCAGCCACGACCTCGCCGACACCGGCGACGGCGTGTGGAGCGTGGACGGCGAAGCCGACTGGCAGGACGCCTACTACCTGTTCCAGGTGGAGGTGTTCGTGCCCGAGACCGGGCAGGTGGAGCACAACACCGTCACCGACCCCTACTCCGTGGGCCTCGCCGCGGACGGGGAGCGCAGCGCCCTGCTCGACCTCGCGGACGTCTCCGACCCCGGGCTCGCCCCGGAGGGCTGGGCCGACCTGGACAAGCCGGAGACGGGCGAGGTCGTCGAGGAGTCGGTGTACGAACTCCACGTGCGCGACTTCTCCATCGGCGACGAGACCGTCGACGAGGAGGACCGCGGTACCTACCGCGCCTTCACCGACCCCGGAACCGACGGCATGAGCCACCTCGCCGACCTGTCCGAAGACGGCCTCACCTCCGTGCACCTGCTGCCCTTCGCGCACTTCGGCGTCGAGCCCGAGAACCGCGAGGAGCACCGGACACCCGACTGCGACCTCGCCGACCTGCCGCCTGACAGCGAGGAGCAGCAGGCCTGCATCGCCGAGGTCGCCGCCGAGGACGGCTTCAACTGGGGTTACGTCACCGAGCACTTCACCGTGCCCGAGGGCTCCTACGCCAGCGACCCCGACGGCGCCGCCCGAACCCTCGAACTCCGCGAGATGGTCGCCGGGCTCAACGGCACCGGCCTGCGCACCGTCATGGACGTGGTGTACAACCACACCGGAAGCGTCGGCCAGGACGGTGACAACAACCTCGACCGGATCGTCCCCGGCTACTACCACCGCCTCGACGAGACCGGTGAGGTCACCGACTCCACCTGCTGCCCCAACACCGCCGCCGAGCACACGATGATGAACAAGCTCATCATCGACTCCGTGCTCACCTGGGCCACCGACTACAAGATCGACGGCTTCCGCTTCGACCTGATGGGCCACCACCCCAAGCAGACGATGGTCGACCTGCGCGCCGAGTTGGACGGGCTCACCGTGGAGGAGGACGGCGTCGACGGGGCCGCCGTCCACCTGTACGGGGAGGGGTGGAACTTCGGCGAGGTCGAGGACGACGCCCGCTTCGAACAGGCCACCCAGGCCAACATGGCCGGGACCGGTATCGGCACCTTCGACGACCGGCTGCGCGACTCCGTGCGCGGCGGCGGCTGCTGTGACGAGGACCCGCGCGTCCAGGGCTTCGGCAGCGGTCTGTACACCGACCCCAACGGTGCGGACATCAACGGCACTGAGGAGGAGCAGCTGGAGGAACTCCTCCTCGCCCAGGACCGGATCAAGGTAGGACTGAGCGGCTCCCTCGCCGACTACACGCTCGTCGACCGCACCGGCGAGGCCGTCACCGGCGCCGAGGTCGACTACAACGGCGAACCCGCCGGGTACACCGCCCACCCGCAGGAGACCGTCACCTACGTGGCCGCCCACGACGACCTCGACCTGTTCGACGCCCTGGCGTACAAGCTGCCCGAGGGCACCAGCATGGAGGACCGTGTCCGCATGCAGACCCTGTCCCTGGGCACCTCTGCTTTCGGGCAGGGCGTCACGTTCTGGCACGCGGGTTCGGAGATGCTGCGCAGCAAGTCGCTGGACGACAACAGCTACGACTCGGGTGACTGGTTCAACCTCTACGACCCGTCCATGAGCGACAACGGCTTCGGGCGGGGACTGCCCCGTGCGGAGTACAACGAGGACCAGTGGGACCTGGCCGGGCCGCTGCTGGCCGACGCCGACCTCAAACCGTCCTCCGACCAGATCGTCGACGCCGCCCTGCGCTCTCGGGAGCTGCTGTCGATCCGGGAGAGCACCCCGCTGTTCCACCTCGGTGACACTGACACGATCCAGGAAAAGCTGAGCTTCCACGGCGAGGGGCCCGAGCAGACCCCGGGTGTGATCACCATGCGGATCGACGACACCGTGGGGGAGGAGGCCGACCCCGAGCTGGACGGGCTGGTGGTGGTCTTCAACGCCTCGCCGGAGGAGATCACGCAGACCGTCGCCGAGACCGAGGGGCAGGGGTACGCGCTGCACCCGGTCCAGGCTGAAGGCACCGACGACCGGGTGCAGGAGGCGGACTTCGACTCCGACGCGGGCGAGTTCACCGTTCCGGCCCGGACGGTCGCGGTGTTCGTGGACTGACCGGACTCGCGGGCCGGGATGCGAATCGGGTGTGCGGAATGGTTTCGCGGACCGGGCCCGCGGACTGAGTGAGGGGGCGCTCTCCGGATGACGGGGGCGCTCCCTTGGCCCGTCCCTACCCCGCCCGTCCGGGTACGTGTCCGGTGGTGTCGCGCACGACGAGTGTGGTGCCCAGGACCTGGTGCGGGTGCTGGTCCTCTCCCCTTATCGCGGAGATGAGGTAGTCGGCGGCGGTACGCCCCTTGGAGGTGATGGGCTGGCGGACCGTGGTGAGGCGCGGGCGCATCCAGGAGGCCTCGGGCAGGTCGTCGAAACCGGTCACCGACACGTCGCCGGGGATGGACAGGCCCAGGTCGCGCAGGGCGTCGACCGCACCGATGGCCAGGACGTCGGAGAGGGCCACCACCGCGGTGGGCCGTTTTTCCGGGGCCGCCTCGAAGAAGAGTCTCCGGGTTGCCGCGTAACCGTCCATGCGCGTGCACGGGACCTCGGACAGGACGACGTCGTTCCAGTTCAGGCCCGATTCGGTGAGGCTCTCAGTGATCCCGGCCATGCGTCGTGCCAGCGGCCCGTGGTAGCCGTGCTGGGCCGTGTCGGGCCCCGGATCAAGCGACAGCACGGCCAGGCGCCGGTGCCCCTGCTGGATGAGGTGCTGGACGACCTCGCGGGCTCCGCGGCGGTCGTCCACGTCGACGCTGGGCACACCCTCGGGCGGATCGCCGTCCACCAGGACGAAGGGGACGTTGCGGCGGCTCAGCTCGGCGACCTCGCCGCGGTCGTTCTCCAGACCGCAGACGATGAACCCGTCGGCGCCCGCGTAGGGGATGGCCTTGAGCATGGAGTCCGTGAGCGGCGGGGTGAGCAGGAGGGTGAAGCCCTCGCGGTCGCACACCTGGCCGATGCCCATGAAGAACCTCGAGTAGTAGGGGTTCTCCATGATCTTGGCCAGGCTCTGGGGGAGGAGGACGCCCAGCGACTGGGTCTGGCCGGCCTTGAGCATGCGGGCCAGCGTGTTGGGGGTGTACCCCATCTCCTGGGCGGTGGCGAGGATGCGCTCCCGGGTGGCGGCGGAGATCCGGCCGGGGTCGTTGAAGGCGAAGGACACCGCTGACCTGGAGACCCCCACGGCCGCCGCGACGTCTTTGGACGTCGGGCGCCTTCCGCCGGCGGCCTTCCGAGGTGCCTCCATGCTGTTCCCCTGTTCGGTCCTGGCGGATACGAGTGCTAACACATGTTAGTAACGTGACAGCCAGCGGGGAAACCCCCTATTGACCGGCGGCCCGAGTCTACCGGCGCCCCGGTCGGCTATGCGCTTCCGTCGAGGATGTGGACGTAGCGCTCCAGGGCGAACCCGTTGCCCACGGTGTCCATGGGCGGGCGGATGCCCAGGCGCCCCATCCACTCGGTGCCCTTCGCCATCGCCACTTCGGCCCGCTCCCGGATCCAGGTCTCGTACGGCCCCGTCTCCGGAGCGCCGCTGCCCACCATGTACGGAGCCACGGACTGGGCCTCGCGCACCGATGGCCGCATCGCCGCCTCGTAGGAGAAGAACGCCCGTTCGTGGTCGCCCTCCGCGTAGGCGAGATCCCCGGCCAGAGCCAGCGCGCCCATCAGTGCCATCGTCGGCCCCTGGCCGCTCAGCTGTCCCGGGCAGTAGGCGGCGTCACCCACCAGGGCCACCCGTCCGTGTGCCCACAGATCCATCTTGACCTGCGTGGCCGGGGCGACGTCCAGATCGGCCCCGCGCATGGCGCGGAGCAGCCGCGGTACTTCCCAGCCGACGCCGTCGAAGAACTCCTCCACCAAGCGGTACCGGGCGCCCTGGTCCAATGTGCCCCGGCGGACCGGGAAGTTGTCGCGCATCAGGAACGTCACCTCGACCCGGTCGTCCTCCGGCAGGTTGGTGACGATGCAGCCCCGGTGCGGCCACACGTGCCAGGACAGCGCCTCGCTCACGTCGAGGGGGTTGTCCGTCTCGAACGTGGCCACGTTGGCGCTCAGGTAGCGGACGCGGCTCTCGTCCGGGCCTTCGAACGCCAGCCTCCGCACGGGTGAGTACAGCCCGTCCGCACCCAGTACGAGGTCGAAGCGGCGGGCGGGGGAGTTCGCGAAGGTGACGTCCACGCCCTTGGAGTCCTGTTCCAGGTCGGTGACGGTGTCACCGCGCAGGTACTTCACCGGGCCCGCGTTCGCCTGCTCGGATTCACCGAGAAGGGCCTCCACCAGCAGGTCGTGCCGGATGATGAGGGTGCCGGGCTCACCGGGGAAGCGCAGCGGCTCCGACCGTCCGCTGACGTGGGAGTACACCTTGGTGGCGGGGGTGCCGAGAGCGCGGATCCGGTCCCCGAAGCCCGCGCGGTCCAGGAGCTCCAGCCCTTTGCGGGAGAGCTCGACGTGGTTCCCCTCCGCTCGCGGGCCCGGGTCGCTGTCGACGATGGTGGGGGCGAAACCCCGCCGCCCCAGCAAGGCGGCGAGCGCGGTCCCGGCCACGCCGCCACCCGAGACGAGGACGTTCCTGTTGCTGATCGGCACGTGAGCCTCCGTGTGCGCCGTGGGCCGTGGTTCCTTCCCTCCCGGTTCCCTCTGGGTATCGGGCCGGTTCGGATCGAGAGGGTCTCTCCGAGCATCCCCTGAGCCGACCGCCGTCGGGAGACAACGCGCCGCAGGGGAGCAAGGGGTCCGGCGGGGGGCCGTTGCCGGTAACTGTACCGTCCGGTTGGTACACAAGTATCGGCTGGGCGGGTGAAGGGCGTCACAGGGGCAGCCAATGCAGGGCTGTCGGCTACCGGCTCAGGGGGCGGTTCGGTAGGACTCCGCGAACGCGCGCAGAACCTGGGTACAACCGTGGTCAACCGTCAGCGCCGCCGTCTCATCCATCCGTGTGGCGCCGCGGTTGAGGATCACCACGGGTTTGCCCTGGTTGGCCGCGTGCTTGACGAACCTCCGGCCGGAGAAGACCGTGAGGGACGACCCCACCACCAGGAGGCCCGCCGCCGCGTCGACCATGTCGTAGCACTCCAACACCCGGGGCTTGGGCACGTTCTCGCCGAAGTAGACGATGTCCGGCTTAAGGACCCCACCGCAGGAGGAACAATCGGCCACCCGGAAGTCCGCGGTCGAGGCCAGGACGGCGTCGGCGTCCGGGGCGACCTCCACGTCGGCCACGCGGGCGGCGAAGCCGGGGTTGAGTTCGGTGAGGCGTACCGCCAACTCCTCGCGGCCGGTCACCGAACGGCAGCCCAGGCAGATCACCCGGTCGTAGCGGCCGTGCAGGTCGACGACCTGGCGGCTGCCCGCGGCGTCGTGCAGGGTGTCGACGTTCTGGGTGATGACGCCGGAGAGGACACCGGCGCGCTCGAGGTCGGCGAGGGCTTGGTGGCCGTCGTTGGGCCGGGTGCCCTCCATGTGGCGCCAGCCGACGTGGTTGCGGGCCCAGTAATGGCGCCGGAAGGCGGGGTCGCCGACGAACTCCTGGTAGGTCATGGGTTTGCGCGGCGGCGAGTCCGGGCCCCGGTAGTCGGGGATCCCCGAGTCCGTCGAGATGCCGGCCCCGGTCAGCGCGAGCACCGGACCCGTGCCGAGGACCTCGCGGACCCGGGCGGCGGCTTCGCCGGGCCTGTGGGCGTCGAGCGTGTTCCTCACGGTTCGAGGATATGCGGGCGCCGCCCGCCCCTCCCACCCGGAACCCGCCACTGGGGACCTGCCCGAGTCAGCCGGTCTGGACGACCTGGAAGACCTCGGCCAGGTGCCCTGCGGGGAACCCGGCTTCGGCGCCGTTGGCGGCCATCCACTGGCGCAGCATGGGTTCGAGCTCGGTGATGTCGCCGATCTGGCTCTCGTGCGCGGCCAGCGCCGCCACCTTGCGGTCGAAGACGGCGGTGATGTCCGTGTAGCGGTTGGGTTTCGGGCCTCCGACGACCCACACCTCGGGGACGGTCCACGCCTTCAGCCCCTCCTCCGCGAGCAGCTCACGGTGCGCGTGCGGGTTGCGCGCGTCCGGGAAGACCGCGTTGATCGACGCCTCCCCGGCGGCCAGGTGGTCCGGGTGGCTGGCGGCGATACTGTCCCAGTTCCGTTCAGGGCTGGGGGCGATCAGCCGCTGCGGCTGAACCTGCCGGATGACCCGGGAGATGTCGCGGCGCAGGTCCAGGGAGGCGAGCACCCGGCCGTCCGGGTACCCGAGGAAGCGCACGTCCTTGACCCCGACCTCGGCCGCCGCCTGGCGCTGCTCCTTGCGGCGCATCGCGGCGATCTCCGAGCTGTCCAGGGTGAGCTCGTCCCCGCCCGCGTCGCCGTCGGTGACCATCAGGTAGGTCACCTCCGCTCCGGCCTCGGCCCACAGCGCCACGGTTCCCGCACAGGAGAAGTCGGCGTCGTCGGGGTGGGCCATCACGACCAGGGCGCGTTCGGGTACGTCGTCAGCCACCGGGGGCTCCTTCCGTCACGGGTGTTCCCGCGTGTTCGAGGTCGCCCCCATCGTATGGAGGCCCGATCCCTCCCCGGCCCGGCCGGTCAGGCCGGAACCGGTCAGCTCAGGAGGAAAGAGAAGGCCCATCGCACGTCGGTAACCGTGTGGTCGGGCCCGGGCAGACCCTCGGGCCAGGGACTGCCTCGGTCGACCCAGACGGTGCCCAACCCGGCCCTTCGGCCCCCGACTACGTCCGCGGCAGGGCTGTCGCCGACCATCCACCCGCCGTCCTCGAGCGCCGAGCCGCACCGCTCGGCCGCGATCTCGAACAGGCGCCGGTCCGGCTTCCGGACGTCCTCCGCCCCCGAGACCGCCCAGGCGTCCACGCGCTCGGCGACGCCGCTGTGCCTGAGGGTTCGGTGCTGGACGTCGGCGAAACCGTTGCTGACCACACCGATCCGCCACCCCTCCTCCCGCAGTGCGCCGAGCCCTGTCAGAGCCCCGGGGAGGGGAGGAATCAGGGCCGGGTGGCGCTCCCGGTAGCGCGCCCACAGCTCCGGCACGGTGTCGGCCAACGCGTAGCGCTCCCGGACCCGGGAGAAGAACTCCTCCTTGGGTACGAGTCCGTCGCCGTCGGCCCGTTCGATCCACCGGACCTCCTCGCTGGTGATCCCGTGTTCGGCGCAGAACTCCGCCGCCCAGGCCCAGAGCCCCGCGGCGCGGTCGACGAGTGTGTTGTCGAGGTCGAAGAGCGCGAGTGAGGTCACGCCCCGAGCCTAGGGTGCCCTCAGCCCATGCTGAGGCCGCGGGGTCAGGGTTTGCGGGCCACCCCGCCGTACATGTCGGTGTCCGGGGCCTGACCGATCTCCAGGGGCGCGGGGCGCCACAGGGGAGCGGGGCCCACTCCCGGGTCCAGAAGCTCCAAGCCGTCGAAGTAGGAGGTGAACTCGTCCGCGGTGTGGCCGCGGTAGGCCAGGGCGGCTTCCCGGTTCCACTCGTCCAGGGCCTCGGCGGCGCTGTCGTCGTCGGGCAGGACGGCGTCGGCTACGACCAGGAAGCTTCCGGACGGCAGGGCGGCCGTGTACGCGCGGACGATGTCCAAGGCCTCCTGCTGCGTGGGGATGTGCCCGAGCGTGCCGATGATCGACAGGCCCACGGGCCGGTCGAGGTCGAGCAGCTCACCGGCCCTGGCCAGGACCTGGTCCGTGTCGCGCAGGTCGGCGTCGACGAATGCGGTGGCGCCTTCTTCGGTGCCGGTGAGCAGGGCGCGCGCGTGGGCGAGCACCATGGGGTCGTTGTCGACGTAGACGACGCGGGACTCGGGCGCGGTGGCTTGGGCGATCTCGTGGGTGTTCTGGTGGGTGGGCAGCCCGGTTCCGATGTCGAGGAACTGGCGCACTCCCTCTTCCTCGGCCAGGTGGGTGATGGTGCGCACGAGGAAGGACCTGCCCGCGCGGGCGTCCACGGCGATCTTCGGGTGGATGCCCAGGATCTGCTCGCCGAGCTCGCGGTCGACGCGGTAGTTGTCCTTGCCGCCGAGCCAGAAATTCCACACCCGGGCGGAGTGCGGGGCGGAGGTGTCCACGCCTTCGGCGGGGACGGGGGCGTCGGTCATCGGGGGGTCCGATCCGCTGGGAGACAATGCGGGACCAGTCTGGCCCAGTCCCGCCGTCTTCGGAAGCCCGAGCCCGTCCGGAAACGCCTGCCCCGCCGGGTTTTCGGGCCCCTCCAGCGCGGAGCCCTCCCGGGCGGCCGCCGTCCTCGACGGCCGCCCGGGGCAGGAGCGCTTGGTCAGCGCAGGTGGACGATCAGGTCGCCGCCCTCCACGCGCTGGACGCCGCCGACGGCCACGCGGCCGACCACGCCGCCCTGGGAGGTGGTGATCGAGGCCTCCATCTTCATCGCCTCGATGGTGGCGACGGTGTCGCCCGCCTTCACCTCGTCGCCCTCACCGACGGTCAGGGTGACCACCCCGGCGAAGGGCGCCGCGACCTGTGCGGGGTCGTCGCGGTTGGCCTTCTCCGCCTCCTGCACGTTGGAGGTCAGGGCCCGGTCCCGGATGTGCAGCGGACGGAGCTGGTCGTTGAGGGTGGTCATGACGGTGCGCATCCCGCGGTCGTCGGGCTCGCTCACCGCTTGGAGGCTGATCAGCAGGCGCACGCCGGGCTCCAGGTCCACGACGTGCTCCTCGCCCTCACGCAGGCCGTAGAAGAAGTCCTTGCTGTCCAGCACGCTGGTGTCGCCGTAGGCGGCGCGGTGCGACTCGAACTCCTTCGTGGGGCCCTCGAAGAGCAGCCGGTTCAGGGTGGCGCGCGGCTCCTCGTTCAGCCCGGCGCGGTCCACCGACGTGAGCTGGGTGGTCGCCCGCGCCTCGCCGCGCCCGCGCAGCGCCTTGGTGCGGAACGGCTCGGGCCACTCGCCCGGGGGCACGCCCAGCTCGCCGCGCAGGAAGCCCACCACGGAGTCGGGTACGTCGAACCGGTCCGGGTCCTGCTCGAACTCCTCGGGGGAGACTCCGGCGCCCACCAGGTGCAGGGCGAGGTCACCCACCACCTTGGAGGACGGGGTCACCTTGACCAGGCGGCCCAGCATGCGGTCGGCCGCCGCGTACATCGCCTCGATGTCCTCGAAGCGGTCTCCCAGGCCCAGGGCGATGGCCTGCGTGCGCAGGTTGGACAGCTGTCCGCCGGGGATCTCGTGGTGGTAGACGCGGCCGGTGGGCGACGCCAGGCCCGCCTCGAACGGCGCGTAGACGCGGCGCACCGCCTCCCAGTAGGGCTCCAGCTCGTTCACGGCGTCCAACGACAGCCCGGTGGGTGTCGCGGAGTAGTCGAAGGCGGCCACGATCGCCGACAGCGACGGCTGCGAGGTGGTGCCCGCCAGCGAGGCCACGGCGCCGTCCACGGCGTCCGCGCCCGCGTTCACCGCCGCGAGGTAGGTGGCCAGCTGGCCACCGGGGGTGTCGTGCGTGTGCACGTGGACGGGCAGGTCGAACTCGCTCCGCAGGGCGGTCACCAAGCGGGCCGCGGCCGGGGCGCGCAGCAGACCGGCCATGTCCTTGATCGCGAGCACGTGCGCCCCGGACTCCACGATCCGCTCGGCCAGCTTCAGGTAGTAGTCCAGCGTGTAGAGCTCCTCGGACGGGTCGGACAGGTCCGAGGTGTAGCAGAGCGCCACCTCGGCGACCCCGGTACCGGTCTCGCGGACCGCCTCGATCGCCGGGCGCATCTGCTCGACGTCGTTGAGGGCGTCGAAGATCCGGAAGATGTCCACCCCGGTCTCGGCGGCCTCACGCACGAACGCGTTGGTGACCTCGGTGGGGTAGGGCGTGTACCCGACCGTGTTGCGGCCGCGCAGCAGCATCTGCAGGGCGACGTTGGGCACGGCTTCGCGCAGTGCCGCCAGCCGCTCCCAGGGGTCCTCGGAGAGGAACCGCAGGGCGACGTCGTAGGTCGCGCCGCCCCAGCACTCCAGGGAGAGGAGTTCGGGCAGGGTGTGGGCGACGGCCGGTGCGGCGGCCAGCAGGTCCTGGGTGCGCACCCGGGTGGCCAGCAGCGACTGGTGGGCGTCCCGGAAGGTGGTGTCGGTGACCCCTAGGGTCTCCGACTCACGCATCCAGCGCGCGAACCCCTCGGGTCCCAGTTCGGTCAGGCGCTGCTTCGACCCGGCGGGAGGGGCGCCCTCGGCCACCGCGGGAAGCTTCGACCTCGGCTCCACCAGGTGCGGGCGCTCTCCGTGCGGCTTGTTCACCGTCACGTCGGCCAGGTAGGTGAGCAGGCGGGTGCCCCGGTCCGCGGAGGGGCGCGCGGTCAGCAGCTGGGGGCGCTCCTCGATGAACGAGGTGGTGACCCGGCCGGCACGGAAGTCCTCGTCCTCCAGGACCGCCTGCAGGAAGGGGATGTTCGTGGAGATACCGCGGATACGGAACTCGGCCACCGCGCGCTGGGCCCGGCTGACCGCCGTGGCGAAGTCGCGGCCCCGGCAGGTGAGCTTCACCAGCAGGGAGTCGAAGTAGGCGCTGACGTCCGAACCGGCGGCAGCGGTGCCGCCGTCCAGGCGGATACCCGATCCGCCGGGGGAGCGGTAGGCGCTGATCGTCCCGGTGTCGGGCCGGAAGCCGTTGGCCGGGTCCTCCGTGGTGATGCGGCATTGCAGGGCGGCGCCGTGCACGACGATGTCGTCCTGGCCCAGGCCCAGGTCGGCGAGGGTCTCACCGGAGGCGATGCGGATCTGCGACTGCACCAGGTCGACGTCGGTGACCTCCTCGGTCACCGTGTGCTCCACCTGGATGCGCGGGTTCAGCTCGATGAAGACGTGCTGCCCGTCCCGGCCCACGAGGAACTCCACCGTGCCCGCGTTGCGGTAGCCGAGCTCCTGGGCCAGGCGCACCGCGTCCTGGCAGATGCGCTCGCGCAGCTCCGGGTCGAGGTTGGGCGCCGGGGCGAGCTCCACGACCTTCTGGTGGCGGCGCTGCACGGAGCAGTCGCGCTCGTACAGGTGGATGACGCCGCCTTGGCCGTCGGCGAGGATCTGCACCTCGATGTGGCGGGGGTCGACCACGGCGCGCTCCAGGAACACCGTGGGGTCGCCGAAGGCGGTCTCGGCCTCGCGCATGGCCGCCTCGACCGACTCCCGCAGCGCGCCCGCGGAGTTCACGCGGCGCATGCCCCGCCCGCCGCCACCGGCCACGGCCTTGACGAACAGCGGGAAGCCGATCTCCTCGGCCGTGGCGAGCAGCCCCTCGACGTCGGTGGAGGGTTCGGAGGACTCCAGGACCGGGATGCCCGCGCGCTTGGCGGCGGCGATGGCGGTCGCCTTGTTGCCGGTCAGCTCCAGCACCTCGGCGGGTGGACCGACGAAGGTGATGCCCGCCTCAGCGCAGGCCCGGGCGAGGTCGGGGTTCTCGGAGAGGAAGCCGTAACCGGGGTAGACGGCGTCCGCGCCCGCCTCCCGCGCGGCGCGGACGACCTCGTCGACCGAGAGGTAGGCACGGACCGGGTGCCCCGGTTCGCCGATCTGGTAAGCCTCGTCGGCCTTGAGCCGGTGCAGCGAGCTGCGGTCCTCGTGGGGGAAGACCGCTACGGTCCGCGCGCCGAGCTCGTGTCCGGCGCGCAACGCGCGGATGGCGATCTCACCGCGGTTGGCCACCAGTATCTTCTCGAACATGCCGGATGCCTCCTGGACTCCGTGGTGCGGTATGGGCAGGGACCGGCGCCGTTGCCGGTGGCCGTGCCGGGTCCGGCACCGGTTTCACGCAACCGATGCCCTTACTGGGACCACCGGAACCCTAACGAGCCGGACTGGGAGGGGTATCACCTGGGGCGGGGTTCCGGTTCCGCTGATCCCTGGCGGAGGCGGCGTGTCCGTCGGGCGCGTTCGGCCGGTTGCCGTACACACGCCGACCGGCCGGAGTACCTCCGACCGGTCGGCCGCGCACTCAGGTGTCGTCGGGGCCCGAGTCGGGTTGGAGCGGGTCGTGTCCCACCCGCATGAGCCGCCTGCGCCACCGGTCGTCCTCCGGGCGGGGCCGACTCAGCTCTCCGCGGACGAACGCGGCCACACGCTCCATCAGGTCGACGTCGTCCGTCGTCACGTCCGTCCGACGCTTGCCCAGGATCTCGACGATCCGCTCCCCCTGGCCGTCGACCCCGCTGTCGGCGGGGAAGGCGTCCTCCCCCGAAGCGTCGGTGAGCAGCCAGTGTCTCAGCTCCTCTCCACTCATGTTCACGGCGGAGTGGAACTCCTCCCAGGCCTCATCGGTTCGCTGATCGTTCGTCGCCATCAGCTGACTCCCCTCCTTGAACGGAACCTGTTCCGCACGGGCACGGCCAGTGCCGCGGGCACCGCCGCGGCTACCGTCCCGAGGTACAACTCCCTTCTCCGTTCGTTCAACCAGCTCTGCACGCTCCATGAGCGCGATTCGTCGTCGAACTTCGCCCCGGGCCAGCAGTGCCATGGCTTCCGCCCGGTTGGCGAACTGCCGCGCGATAGTGCGCCCCACCCCCGCGCTCGCACCCGAAACCGCGGCCACACCACGCCAAGGGCGGAGCCGCGCCGGCACGTGTCAGCTGACGATCTCGCCGTGTGCGAGCGTGTCCGCCTTCTCGCGTGACGACATGCGGTCCCCCGCAACCGGATTGTGTACGCAGAGTGTGGTGACCACCACTACCCCGTCGGTGGTGTCCACAATCCGGCAGTACTCGGGCGCGGACCGGCATCAGTCTGGATCGCACCGGTTCGCGGGATTTTCAGGCTTTTCGTCACTTTCGCGTTGTGTGCGCGAAGCCCCGGTACCCTTCGGCGGCGATCTGGTCGCACTGCTGCCGGTACAGGTCCAGGCCGCCCGCGTAGGGCATGAACACCCGGGGCTTGCCGTCGACGTTGGCTCCCATGTACCAGGACCCCGCCCGCGGGTAGAGGGTGTACGACGCGATCTCGGCGACGTGCTCCACCCAGGCCTCCTGAGCCTCCTCCTCGGCCTCGGCCGCGGCGATCCCGGAGCGTTCCAGGTGGGCGATGTAGTTGGTGATCCACTCGACGTGCTGCTCGATGCTGGCCACCATGTTGGTGAGGACCGAGGGGCTGCCCGGGCCGGTGACCGTGAACAGGTTCGGGAAGCCGGACACCGCCACACCCAGGTAGGTGCGCGGGCCCGACCGCCACGCCTGCCCGATCGTCCTCCCGCCGATTCCGCGCAGGTCGATGCGGGTGTAGGGGCCGGTCATCGCGTCGAAACCGGTAGCGAGGACGATCACGTCGAACTCGTGGTCCGTGCCGCCGACCCGCACGCCGGTGGGGGTGACCCGCTCGATCGGGGTGTCCCGGACGGACACGACGCTGACGTTGTCCCGGTTGAGTGTTTCGTAGTAGCCGCTGTCCAAGCAGATGCGCTTGGTGCCGATCGGATAGTCGGCGGGAGCCACCAGCGCGGCGGTGCCGGGGTCGTGCACGGTCGCCCGGATGCGCTCGCGCACGTACTCCGCGGCGGCTTCGTTGGCCGACCCCTCGGTGAGCAGGTCCTCGAACGCGTTGAGGAAACCCAGGCCGCCTTCGCGCCACCGGCGGTCCAGCTCGGCGGTGCGCTGGGCCCCGGTCAGGTCGGCGGCCGGTCCGGGCGGCGGGGCCACCACCATCCCGGCGGCGGTGTCCCGGGCCTGGGCGCGCAGTTCGGGATAGCGGGCCCGGACACCGTCGAACTCCGCCTCGGAGAGGGGGCGGTTGCGCGCGGGGACGGCGAAGTGCGGGGTGCGCTGGAAGACGGTCAGGTGTTCCGCGTGGCGGGCGATCTCGGGCACGGCCTGGATGCCGGAGGAGCCGGTACCCACCACCGCCACCCGCCGACCGGTCAGCTCGACCCCTTCGTGCGGCCAGCGGGCGGTGTGGTGGACTTCGCCGCGGAAGTCCCCGAGCCCTTCGAGGTGCGGTGCCTGCGCCGCGGACAGACAGCCCACGGCGGTGATCAGGTACCGCGTCCGGAAACGCTGTCCGGTGTCGGTGGCCAGGAGCCACAGGCACCGGTCCTCGTCGTAGTGTGCCTCGGTGACCCGCGTCCCGAAGGTGATGCTCCTGCGCAGGTCGAGGCGGTCCGCGACGTGGTCGGCGTAGGCCAGGAGCTCGGGCTGGGCGGCGTAGCGCTCGCTCCAGACCCACTCCTGCTGGAGGTCCTCGTCGAAGGAGTACGAGTAGTAGACCGACTCCGCGTCGCACCGGGCGCCCGGGTAGCGGTTCCAGTACCAGGTGCCGCCGACCCCTGCCCCGGCCTCGAACGCGTGGGCGTTCAGGCCGAGGCGGTCGCGCAGGCGGTGGAGCGCGTACATGCCGCCGAAACCGGCTCCGATGACGACGGCGTCCACAGGGGCCGGTCCGTCACTGTTCGCTTGCGTGTGGTGAGTGCTCAACGGCAGGGGTCCCTTCCGGGCGCGCCGGGGAGGCGGAGTGCGGTGGTGCGGCGCCACCGTATCCGCGGGGATCCCCGGCAGGCTCGGCGGGGCCGCTCCTGCGCGCGTGGCCGTCCAGGACGGGAGCGCTTGCGTCCGGGCCGCTCGCGTGGTCGCGGCCGAGGTCGTGCTCGCGGAGCCAGCGTACGAGGGAGACCGCGACCAGGCTCAGGACGGCGATCAGCGGGAACGCGGTCACGACCGACAGGGTCTGCAATGCGTCCGTACCTCCGGCGGACATCACCGAGACCGACACCGCTGCCAGGACGACGGCCCACAGCACACGGGTGGGCCGAGCGGGCTCGACCTCGTTGGGCAGGTCGCGGGAGGTGGCCGCGCCCATGATGTAGGACGCCGAGTCCAGGGTCGTGGCCAGGAAGATCAGTAGCAGAAGCAGGAAGAGCGGGGTGATGATCCAGCTGAGCGGGAACGCTTCCAGCGTGGCGAAGATGGCCGGTACCGCTCCCTCGGCTTCCAGGGTGTCCACGATGGCCGCGTCGCCGCGCAGTTCGAAGGCCATGCCGGAGTTGCCGAGCAGCGCGAACGAGAGCCAGCAGCCAAGGCTTCCGAACCCGCACATGCCGATGATGATCTGGCGGACGGTGCGGCCCTTGGAGATCTTTGCGCAGAACATGCCGACGAACGGTCCGTAGGAGATCCACCAGCCCCAGTAGAAGATGGTCCAGATCTCCTGGAAGCCCGACCCTCCGACGGGATCCGTGTAGGTGCTCATCCGCACGATGTTCTGGGCGAGCATGCCGACGCTGTTGGTGAAGGTGTCGAGGACGAAGACCGCCGGGCCCACCGCGATGACCAGGACACCCAGGGTGGCGGCCAGGTACAGGTTGAGGTTGGCGAGGCGCTTCAGGCCCTTGTGCAGGCCGAGGAAGACGCTTCCGGCGAACAGCAGGGTCCACAGGCCGATGACGACGGTGTTGAGCACGGCCCCCGGTTCGACCCCGAGCATGCGGGACGCGCCTTCGGCGATGGTGGGCACGGCCAGGGCCAGGGAGGTGCCTGCGGCACCGATCATCCCGATGATGAAGAAGACGTCGATCAGCCGTCCGGGCCAGCGGTCGACGCGGTCGCCGAGTACGCCGCGGCAGGCCTCGCTGAGCCGCAGTCGGCGGATCTTGCGCACGTGGTATGCGTAGGCGAGGGCGAGGGTCGGGACGCAGAAGACGGCCCAGGCGGTCGGGCCCCAGTGGAAGAGGGGGTAGGTCGCCGACCATTCGGCGGCCTCGGTTCCACGCGGTTCGAGCTGGTAAGGGGGGTCCACGTGGTAGTGCGCCCACTCGATGATCCCCCAGTACATGAGGCCGCCGCCGATCGCGGCGGTGAAGATCATCGCGAGCCAGGTGGGGGTGGAGAACTCGGGGCGGTCGTCGGGGCTGCCCATCCTGATGCTGCCGTACCTGCTGAAGGCCAGCCAGACGAGCAGGACGGCGAGGCCGGCGACGAACCACATGTACGACCAGCCGAAGCCGGACTGTAACCAGGACAGGACGCCGTCGAGGAGGCGTTCACCCGTCTGCGGCGCGATCACGAACGGTGCGGTGAAGCCGATCACCATGATCAGCGCGGGCCAGAAGACTTTGTTGTCGATGTTCCAGCGGATGACTCGGGTCACCTCCGGGATAGCGGGCAGGACCATTCAGTTACTACTGCGTTGCGGTTGACTAATCAAACAGTCAGACATCGCATCATTGCGATTTGAGTCCTCGGGGGTGCGCCCGAAATATTCGACTTACCGCTGAAATGAGGGCTTTGGTGCTCCCGGAGAGCGCCAAGAAGGCGCTCTCATAACGAAGTGGCAACCACGGTTGCGTTGCGATAATCGCTATGGCGCTGCTAGGTTCTCAGCCGTGAGCGACACGACCGACGATGTGCGCAGCAGAGCGCGTGAGGCGATCCGCCGATCCGGCTTCTCCCAACGGGAGTTCGCGGACAGGCTCGGCATCGACCCCACCAAACTCTCCAAGTCCCTGACGGGTACCCGGCGTTTCACCGCCCGGGAACTGTCCGGCATGGCCGACGAGACCGGGGTGACGGTCAACTGGCTGCTCAACGGCCAGGACGACGCCGACACGGTCTCGGCGGCACCGCGCGACTCGTCGGCGGTCGCACCGCCCCCGGCCGACCTGGCCGACCGCCCGGGGGCGGTCAAAGAGCACAACAGAAGACTCCAGATCATCGAGGCCGCGTGGACCCTCATCGCCGAGTACGGCTACCACTCGGTCCGCGTCGCGCAGGTGGCCCAGGTGTGCGGGACGTCCAGCGCTACGGTGCACTACCACTTCCCGACCCTGAACCACCTGCTGGTGGAGGCGCTCCGCCACTCGGTGAAGCAGGCCTTCGACCGCCAAGTCGCGGGCCTGTACACCATCGAGGACGCACACGAGCGCCTGCTCGAACTCATCGAACTGCAGCTTCCCGGTTCGGAGCGGCTGCGCCTGGAGTGGTCGATCTGGCTCCAGGTATGGACGGCGGCAGCGCTCAACCCCGAGATGCGGGAGCTGCACGCCGACTCCTACCGCCGCTGGCACGAGACCATCGCCCGCACCCTGCGGGAGGGGCAGGAGAGCGGGCTCTTCGGTGACTTCGACGCCGAGGAGATGACCAAGCGCCTCACCGCCCTCATCGACGGCATGGGCATCCAGGTCATGACCGGGATGCCCGGACGGTCCGTCGGCCACATGCGGGACACGCTGCGCTCGGTCATCGCCAGCGACGTCCTGCGGAACTGAACCCGACCAGAACCGCACCGTTCCGCCCGGACCTTCCCAACCCATACGGACCCGCCCGACCGGCCCCACACGGCCCGGCGGCGATTCCGCCTGCGCCGGGTCCGCAAGCCATACAGAGACGGAGCACCTTCGTGAGCGACACCATGAACTACAAGCCCATCCTTACCTGCGCCCTCACCGGTGCGGGGGACACCGTAGGCCGGAGCGAGCACGTTCCGGTGACCCCTCAGCAGATCGCCGCCGCCGCGGTCGAGGCGGCCGAGGCCGGTGCCAGCGTGGTGCACATCCACGTCCGCGACCCCGAGACGGGTGCCCCCTCGAGGGACAACGCGCTCTACCGGGAGGTCGTCGACCGCATCCGCCAGACCGGCATCGACATCGTCATCAACCTGACCGCCGGGATGGGCGGCGACCTGGTGATCGGGCAGGACGACCCGCTCGCCTACGAGGAGGGCACCGACCTGGTCAACGGGCTGGACCGCCTGCCGCACGTGGAGGAGCTGCTGCCCGACATCTGCACCTTGGACTGCGGCAGCCTGAACTTCGGTGACGGCAGCCAGGTCTACATCTCCACCCCGGACATGCTGCGCGCGGGTGCCAAGCGCATCCAGGAGCTCGGGGTCCGTCCGGAGCTGGAGATCTTCGACACCGGCCAGCTGTGGTTCGCCAAGACCATGCACGCCGAGGGCCTCATCGACGACCCGTCGATGTTCCAGCTGTGCTCGGGCATCCCCTACGGCGCGCCGTCGGACCCGGGTGTCCTGCAGTCGATGGTGAACCTGCTCCCGGCCGGCGCTGAGTGGGCGAGCTTCTCCATCGGCCGCAAGCAGATGCCGTGGGTGGCACAGTCGGTGCTGCTCGGCGGGCACGCCCGGGTCGGTCTGGAGGACAACCTGTATCTCAGCCGCGGGGTGAAGGCCACCAACGGCCAGCTCACCGAGAAGGCGGTCAACATCATCGAGCAGCTCGGCGCCCGGGTGGCCACCCCGGACGAGGCCCGCAGCATGCTCAAGCTGCGCAGCGCCAACGCCGCCTAGCGCACTCCATTCCTGGGCGCGCTCCACACCTGGCGCGCCCCGACACGTACCGCCGACCCCATCACGTGAGGAACACGATGACCGAGAACGCGAGAACCACCCCCGACGCCGTGCGCACGGTCGCCTGCGTCGGAGCGGGTGTCATCGGGGGCGGCTGGGTCGCCCACTTCCTGGCCCGCGGCTACCAGGTGGTCGCCTGGGACCCCGCCCCGAACGCAGAAAGCAAGCTGCGCACTCTGGTCTCCTCCGCCTGGCCCGCCCTGGAGCGCCTGGGCCTGGCCGAGGGCGCGGACACGGCCAATCTTCGGGTCGCGGACACGCTGGCCGAGGCGGTCGCCGACGCCGACTTCGTGCAGGAGAGCGCTCCGGAGCGCCTCGACCTGAAGACCGAGCTGCTGGCCGAGATCGACGCCGCCGCGCCCGAGGGTGTGGTCGTGGGTTCGTCCACCTCCGGTTACAGCATGAGCGAGATGCAGGTGAAGGCGGCCAACCCGGGCCGGCTCGTGGTGGGCCACCCGTTCAACCCGCCCTACCTCGTGCCCCTGGTCGAGGTCGTCGGCGGTGAGCAGAGCGAGCAGTGGGCCGTCGACTGGGCCTCGGACTTCTACCGGGCCGCCGGCAAGTCGGTGATCAGCATGGACCAGGAGCTCCCGGGGTTCATCGGCAACCGCATCCAGGAGGCCGCCTGGCGCGAGGCCCTGCACATGGTCGCCGAGGGTGAGGCGACGGTCGAGCAGATCGACCTGGCGATGACCAGCGGCCCCGGTCTGCGCTGGGCCTTCCACGGGCCCTGCCTGACCTTCCACCTGGCCGGTGGCGAGGGCGGCATGGCGCACATGCTCGACCACTTCGGTCCGTCCCTGAAGGCTCCGTGGACCCGTCTCGAGGCGCCCGAACTCACCACCGAGCTGCGCGACCGCATGGTGGCGGGCACCGACGAGGTCGTGGCCGGGCGCTCCACCGCCGAGCTGATCGCCCAGCGCGACCGCCGCCTGATCGCGGTGACGCGGGCTCTCGAGGAAGTCGAGCGCGAGGAGGCCGCTGAGGCCGCCGAGCGGGAGCGGGGGACCGCGTGAGCGCCACGTTCACCCAGCCCCTGCGGCCCGAGTGGATCGACTACAACGGGCACCTCAGCGAGGCCTACTACGTCCTGGTCTTCGGGTTCGCGACCGACGCCCTCATGGACCGGGTCGGCCTGGACACCGCCTACCGCGAGCGGACCGGCTGTTCGCTGTACACCGTCGAGGCGCACGTGCGGTACCTGAACGAGGTCGGCGCGGACGCCGAGGTCGAGGTCCGCACCCGCGTGGTCGGTCCGGGCCCCGAGAAGTCCGCTGCCAAGAAGGCGCGGATCTGCCACGAGATGCGCGTCGACGGGCAGCTGGTCGCGACCGAGGAGCTCATGGCGCTCCACGTCGACCAGGAGCAGGGCCGGGCGGTGCCCTTCCCCGAGGAGGTAGCCGCGGCCCTCGCTGCTCTCGCCGAACCCGCACCCGACTACGCGGGCCGCTCCATCGGCTAGACGCCGAACCCTCATGGGCCGCTTCCGAACGGAAGACGCTGAGAGCGGCCCTGGGAGAAGTTCCAGCAACGGTCACTGCTGGGAGGCGACGGCGGCTTGCCGTCTGGAGATCTGCGAAACGCGCTGCGGGGAGATCCGCAGGTACCGAGCGATCTCCCGATTGCTCAGCCCGCGTTCCTGGAGCTTGGCGACTGTGCACCCCGCCTTCCGTACCGCCTTCTGCTGGGCTCGCTCGGCCCCGCGCTGTGCCTGCTCGGCCTCGGTGAGACGGCAGCGGCCGCCAACCCCTCCTCCCCTCGGGCCAGTAGGGTTCAAGAGCTCCGGGACGCCTCCCCGTCCTGGGCCTGCCCGCCCTCGGGGCCGACCACGACGGTTTCGGGGGGTTCGCCCACCACGAACCCGAAGAAGACGTGGTCGACCAGCAGTGCTGCGCGCTCATAGGGTCGGGACCGGTGCGCGTGCGCCAGTCCCAGCGCCGGTGCTATGGCGAACTCGAAAAAGCCCCAGGAGAGCAAGCCGTAAACGGGCCCCGAGATGCGCCAACGGCGGACCTTCGCGGGTACCGTTCCGTAGATCGCGCCCGCCGTTGCACCGTATCCCCAGTGCATGAGCTCGATGGCGGCCGACCGCCGGTGCTCCGGCACCGACCGGAGGAGCGTCGGTACGCCCTCCTTCAGGATGGCGTCGGGCGGTGTTCTTTCGATGGCCCCCAGCCCCACGGCGAGCTGGCGCATGCCACTCATCCCCATGGCACCCACCACCCCTCTGGCTGCGCCTCGCACCCATGGCCGACCCCGTTGACTTCTGTTCTTCCCGCTCATCCGTGACACCCCCGCGGTGTTGCATCCGTGCGCGGGGACGTCCTGCCCCGCTCTCTTGGGGGCTACCCGCGATCCGGTGCGCCGAGCAGGACAAGAGGGCACGGACTGTTGTTTGAGGATTCCGGACTCGGCTAGTGGGGCCTGTGTGGGCAACACGGAGAAGGGGACAGCCATGGTGGACAGCGTTGCCGAAGTGATGTCCGGGCCGGTGCGGACGGTCGCACCCAAGACCACTCTGCGTAAAGTAGCCGAAATCATGCGGTACTCCGACGTCGGCGACGTCGTTGTGGCAGAGGGAGGACATCTCAGGGGCATCCTGACCGACCGCGACATCGTGGTGCGCTGTATCGCCGAGGGCGGCGACCCGGAGCGCGTCCAGGCGGGCGAGGTCTGCAGCTCAGAAGTGGTGACCGTGCCGCGCCACGGCAGCGTCGGAGACGCCGTGCACGCCATGCGCACGGGGACCATTCGCCGTCTGCCGGTCGTCGAGGGGGATGAAGTGGTGGGTGTCGTGACCATGGGCGACCTGGCACGGGTGGCCGACGACCGTTACGCGCTGGCCGATGTCAGCCCGGCCGAGCCCAACCTCTGACCGAAGGCCTCACTGGAGGGGTGCCTCCGTCCGGAAACGGGGGCTGGACGGAGGCACCCTGTTCTTCTCTTGCAGCCTCGGCCTGGATATTGCCGGTCAGCCTCCGGAGCTGCCGGGGCTGGCGTGCCACAGGGCGCGCGGGGCGGGGTCCGAGCGCAGGTCGGCGTAGGGGGACAGCCGGGCCCCGTTGGCGTAGCGCACCGGGCGGCCGCCCACGCTCCGGCCGCCGTCGCCCCGGCCGTCGCGGCGGGGCGCCTCGGGGTTCGGGCGCAGCGCCGCGGCCAACCCCTCCCTGCCCTCCTCCGTCCAGGCACGGTCGAGGACTTGCAGGTCGTGGACGTCCTCGACGGTGAGAGTGGCCAGCCCCGAGCCCTTCGCCCGGCGCACCCGGCCGCGCACGGCCATCAGCCAGGAACCGAACAGCGGGGCTGCGGCCCGCCCCTGGGCGGACTCGAACAGGGCCAGGTCCACCAGGCCCGTGCCGTCGTCCAGGGTGGCGAAGACGATCCGCTGGCCCGAACGCACGGCGGGGGTCTGCGTGGCCACCTTCACCCCCGCCACCAGGACCTCCCGGCCCTCGGTGACCCGGTTCAGGTCGCGGGCGCGCACCAGGCGGTGCCCGGCGGCCAGGGCGGCGAGCAGTTCCTCGTGCCCGTCGATCAGGTGGCGGCTGGTCTCGTAACCCAGCACCTCCAGCTCGTCGGCGACCCGTTCGGCGGCGGTGGTCGGCGGCAGCGAACCCTGGGCGGGAGTGGCCCCTTCCACCGCCAGCGGCAGCTGGCCCGGGGCGGTTCGGTCGCCGTCCCCGCCCCCGCGGCCGCCTCGGTGCGCACGGTTCCAGGCGCTGGCCTGCAAGAGGAGGTCGCGCCGGTCGGGTGCGCCGGGACCGGTGCCGACCCCGTGCAGGGCGTCGAAGGCGCCCACCCGCACCAGGTGGTCCAGCACGTCCCGGGAGGGACGGGCCCGGCGGGCGGTATCGGTGAGGGAGGTGAAGGGCCGTTCGGCCAGGAGGCGCTCCACCTCGGCCGAGGTGATCCCCCGGACGTCGGAGAGCGAGGCCCGCACGCCCCAGTGGCCGTCGTCGACGCGCTCGACCCGCCAGGAGGAGCCGGACCGGTTGACGTCCACGCCCAGGAGCGGAACGCCGTGGCGCCGGGCGTCGGCGACCAGGACCCGGCGCGGGTACATGCCGGGGTCGTGGGTGAGGATCCCCGCGTAGAAGGCGGCCGGGTGGTGCCGCTTGAGCCAGGCCGACTGGTAGGCGGGTACGGCGAAGGCCACCGCGTGGGCGCGGCAGAACCCGAAGGCCCCGAACGAGCTCACCAGCTCCCAGACCAGGTCCACGGTCTCCCGGGAGTGCCCGCAGTCCAGGGCCATGGTGGTGAAGTCCTGCCGTGCCTCGGCGAGCCCTCTTTCGGTGGCGAGCTGGCGGCGCATCACCTCGGCCCGGTCCAGTCCGCAGGCGGTCATGGCGTGGAACAGGGCGATGACCTGCTCGTGCCAGATCACCACCCCGCCGGTCTCGGTGAGGATGTCGGACACCACCGGGGTGGGTGTCTCGACCGGCTCCCCGGAGCGGGCGGCGAGGTAGGGGGTGATCATGTCCCCGGCGACCGGGCCGGGCCGGAACAGGGAGATGTCGGCGGTCAGGTCGGCGAGGTCGCGGGGGCGCAGCCGGGAGACGAGCTCGCGCTGGCCGGGCGACTCGATCTGGAAACAGCCCAAGGTGTCGGAGGCGGCGATCATCGCGTAGGTGGCCGCGTCGTCGGCGGGGACCTCCGCCAGGTCCAGGGACTCGTCACCGGTGCGCTCGATCTCGTCACGGGTGTGCGCCATGGCGGACTGCATGCGCACCCCGATCACGTCGAGTTTGATGAACCCCATGGGCTCCACGCTCTCCTTGTCGAGCTGGACCATGGGGTGGCCGGACAGGGCGGGTTCGAGGGGGATCCGGTCGCGCAGGGTGGAGTCGGAGACCACGAGGCCGCAGGGGTGCATGGCGGTGTGCCGGGGCAGCCCGTCCAGGCGTTCGGCCAGGCGGAACAGCTCCCGGGTGGCGGGGCCGTCCAGTCCTGAACCCTCATAGCCGCGCAGCTCGGGCAGTTCCCGCGCGGCGTCGCGGATGCGCCCGGCCCGCACGTGCGGGAAGGCCTTGGCCAGCCGGTCGATCTCCGCCGGGGGGATGCGCAGCGCCGAGCCGACGTCGCGGATCGCGCTGCGGGCGCGGTAGGTCTCCATCATCGACACGCACGCGGTGCCGTCCGGGTAGCCGCCGAACACCGCCTCGTAGGCCTCCAGCCTGCGTGCCGACTCCACGTCCAGGTCGATGTCGGGAAGTCCGGTGCGGCTCTGGCTGAGGAAGCGCTCCATCAGCAGGCCGTGGTCGAGGGGGTTGACCTCGGAGATGCCCACCAGGTGGTTGACCAGGCTGCCGGTGCCCGATCCGCGGATAGAGCAGCGGATGCCCTTGTCCCGGATACGGGTGGCGGCGTCGGTGACGGTGAGGAAGTAGGCGGACAGGCGCTTGCGTTCGATGATGTCCAGTTCGTGTGCGAGGCGGCTCCGGGCGCGCGGGTCGCGCTCCAGCCCGAGCCGGTGCAAGCCGTCCTCGCAGGCGCGCAGGAGGCCCTCGCTGGCGTTGGGCACGTCCGGGAGGTGGACGCGGTCCATGCCGAGGTCGGCCCCGGGATCCAGGGCGCAAGAGGCGGCCAGGGCGTTGGTGTGGGCGATCATGCGCCGGGCCCGGCCGGTGTCGCCGCCGCACAGGCGTTCGGCCACGGCCAGCATCTCGGCGCCGCCGGTGAGGTAGGCGCGGTCGCCGGCGGGCCCGGTCGGGGCACCTCGGACCGTGCGGCGGCGGGCCTCGTCCAGGATGTGCGCGACCTCGGCGTCCTCTGCCTTCGGGTAGCGGGCGGCGTTGGTGAGCACGGCCAGGGTGTGGGTCTCGGCGGCCAGGGTGAGCAGGCCGCGGGCGGTGCGCCGCTGTTCGGGCAGGCCGTGGTCGAACACCTCCACCGCGATCTCGCAGGTGGCCCGCCAGTGGTCGAGCAGGCGGCGGGCGTGGCCGGGGCGTTCGGCGGCGATGGCCCGCCCCACGTCGGAGCGGGGACCCAGCAGGACCACGACCCCCGCGGCTCCGGCGGCCACGTCCTCAAGGGTCAGGGCGGGGGTTTCGGGGGCCTCGGGGCGCGGTGTGTGGGCCCGGGTGACGAGTCGGCACAGGCTGGCCCATCCCTGGGAGCCCCGGGCCAGGACCGTGACCCGGCCGGTGGGGGAGGAGGGCCCGGACGTGGGTGCGGGCTCTGCGGGGACCAGCGCGAGGTCGCAGCCGAGCACGGGCCGGACCCCGGTGCGCTGGCAGGCGCGGACGTGGTCGACCACCCCGTACACGCCGTCGCGGTCGGTGAGGGCGAGGATCTCCTGGCCGAGTTCGGCGGCGCGTTCCACCAGGGCGGCGGGCGGGTGGGTGCCGTGCCTGGTGGAGAAGGAGGACACGGAGTTCAGGTGGACGAAGTCCGTGTGCTCACCGCTGAGCGGCATCTGCTGGTCCTCCCCGTGGGACGGTGCGCTGCGGCCGGTGTCGCGTCGGCGGGGAAGAGGCAGCCGTGTCGAACTGGTGTACGAATACTAGCCCAGAAAGAGTGGTGGTTGCACCTCTGGCCTGGGTAAACGCGGCCGGGGAAGGGTTGGAAGGCCCGTGTGGCGGCGGTTTCCGGGGTAGGGGATGACCGGTTCGGTCAGCTGCGGAACAATCCCGGGCATGAGCGATGTACACGTACGCCCGGCCACCCCTCAGGACCTGAACGCCGTCGCCGCACTGCGCTGGTGGTGGATGCGGGAGAACCACGGAGAGCCCGATGTCCCCCTCGACGATTTCGTGCCCCGGTTCGTCGACTGGGGGAAGCGCAACGCCGATTCCCACCACTGCTTCATCACGGTTCTGCACGGCACGGTCATCGGTATGGCGTGGTTGGCCGTCACCCGGCGCGTGCCGTTTCCCGGCGAGTTCGAGCGGGCCTCAGGGGATGTGCAGTGCGTGTACGTGCTGCCGGAGCACCGTGACGGCGGCGTGGGCGGCCTGATGGTCGAGGCTGTGCTGGAGCTGGCCCGCGAGTTCGGGGTGGGGCGGGTGACCGTCCACTCCAGCGACCGGGCCGTCTCCGCCTACGCCCGCCACGGGTTCGCCGTGTCCCCGCGCCTGCTGCAGACCGAGCCGGGTGCGGCCTCCGTGTCTTAGCGTCGGCGCCGAAGCCGGTCTGAGAAAAAACGATTCAAGCGCGTGTTGCCCCCATGTCCTGCAATAACACAGGGCAGATGTTGACATGCTCCGCGGCGCACGAGTAAGTTCAGGCCAACTTCACTGAAACGATTCAATTCGCTTGGATCCCCGGCCGTCGAACCGAACGGAGACCCCCGTGGCACCTTCCTCAGACCGCCGCGCCGACGCCCTGGACACCCTGCGGCGCCAACACATCGAGCTGCCCTCCTGGGCCTTCGGCAACTCGGGCACCCGGTTCAAGGTCTTCGGCCAACCGGGGGTGCCCCGCGACCCCTGGGAGAAGCTGGCCGACGCCGCAGAGGTCCACCGCCTGACGGGCGTGGCCCCGACGGTCGCGCTCCACATCCCCTGGGACAAGGTGGACGACTACGGGGCCTTGGCCGCATACGCGCGCGAGGCCGGGATCGGCATCGGCACGATCAACTCCAACGTCTTCCAGGACGACGACTACAAGCTCGGCAGCGTCACCAACCCCGACCCCAAGGTCCGCCGCAAGGCCACGAACCACCTGCTGGACTGCGTGGACGTCATGGACGCCACCGGCTCGCGCGACCTCAAGCTCTGGTTCTCCGACGGCACCAACTACCCCGGCCAGGACGACTTGCGCGCGCGCCAGGACCGGCTGGCCGAAGCGCTCTCCGAGGTGTACGCCCGCTTGGGCGCGCACCAGCGGATCCTGTTGGAGTACAAGCTCTTCGAGCCCGCCTTCTACGCCACCGACGTGCCGGACTGGGGCACCGCCTACGCGCACTGTCTCGAACTCGGCGAACGGGCGGTGGTGTGCGTGGACACCGGGCACCACGCGGCGCACACCAACATCGAGTTCATCGTCGCCTTCCTGTTGCGGGCCGGGAAGCTCGGCGCCTTCGACTTCAACTCCCGCTTCTACGCCGACGACGACCTCATGGTGGGCGCGGCCGACCCCTTCCAGCTCTTCCGCATCATGTACGAGGTCGCGCGGGGCGGTGGCCTGGCCGCCGACACCGAGGTCGCCTTCATGCTCGACCAGTGCCACAACATCGAGCCCAAGGTCGCCGGGCAGATCCGCTCGGTCATGAACGTCCAGGAGGCCACGGCCAAGGCCCTGCTCGTGGACGGTGACGCCTTGGACGCGGCCCAGCGCGAGGGCGACGTGCTCGGCGCCAACGCCGTGCTCATGGACGCCTACAACACCGACGTGCGCCCCCTCCTCGCCGGCCTCCGCGAGGACCAGGGCCTGGAGCCCGACCCCATGGCGGCGCATGCCGCCTCCGGCTACGTGGAGCGGGTCAGCGCCGAGCGCGTGGGCGGAACCCAGGCCGGGTGGGGTGCGTGAACGACCGCCCCGCGCCAGCCATCCCTCCGCACTCCAGGACCGCACAGGGAGACACCGTGCCCGACCCCGTCGTCACCGAGCTCATCGAGCGCAGCAACACCCTTGGCACCGATCCGCGCAACACCAACTTCGCCGGGGGCAACACCTCCGCCGCCGGCGCCGCAACCGACCCCGTCACCGGACAGGACGTCGACCTGCTGTGGGTCAAGGGCTCCGGCGGGGACCTGGGCACCCTCACCGAAGAAGGACTCTCGGTCCTGCGGCTGGACCGGCTGCGCGCCTTGGTCGACGTCTACCCGGGCGAGGAGCGCGAGGACGAGATGGTCGCCGCCTTCGACCACTGCCTCTTCGGCAAGGGCGGCGCCGCACCCTCCATCGACACCGCCATGCACGGCCTGGTCCGCTCCGCCCACGTGGACCACCTGCACCCCGACTCCGGGATCGCCCTGGCCACGGCGGCCGACGGCGAGCGCCTCACCCGGGAGTGCTTCGGCGACCGCGTGGTGTGGGTGCCTTGGCGCCGCCCCGGTTTCCAGCTCGGCCTGGACATCGCCGCCATCGCCGAGGAGAACCCGAACGCCATCGGCGCGGTCCTGGGCGGCCACGGCATCACCGCCTGGGCAGACACCAGCGAACAGTGCCAGGCCAACTCGCTGGAGATCATCCGCACCGCGGAGGCCTTCATCGCTGAGCGCGGCCGGAACGGGCAGGGCAACGCGCGCCCCTTCGGCCCCGCCCTGGAAGGCTACGGGGCCCTGCCCGAGGCTGAGCGCCGTGCGCGCGCCGCGGCCTTGGCCCCGGTGATCCGCGGCCTCGCCTCCACCGACCACCCCCAGGTCGGCCACTTCACCGACACCGAACCCGTCCTCGACTTCCTCTCCGGCGCCGAGCATCCCCGCCTGGCCGCCCTGGGCACCTCCTGCCCGGACCACTTCCTGCGCACCAAGGTCCGCCCCCTGGTGCTCGACCTGCCCGCCACCGCATCCGTGGACGAGGCGGTCACCCGGCTGGGCGAGCTGCACCGGGAGTACCGCGCCGAGTACCGCGACTACTACGAGCGTCACGCCAGCCCCGACAGCCCCGCCATGCGCGGTGCCGACCCGGCGATCGTCCTGGTCCCGGGCGTGGGCATGTTCTCCTTCGGCAAGGACGCCAAGACCGCGCGCGTGGCGGGGGAGTTCTACGTCAACGCGATCAACGTGATGCGCGGCGCCGAGACGGTCTCCACCTACCGGCCCATCGAGGAGTCGGAGAAGTTCCGCATCGAGTACTGGGCCCTGGAGGAAGCCAAGCTGAAGCGGCTGCCCGCACCGAAGCCGCTCGCCACGCGGGTCGCCCTGGTGACCGGCGCCGCCAGCGGGATCGGCCGGGCGATCGCCGCCCGCCTGGCCGCCGAGGGAGCCTGCGTGGTGGTGGCCGACCTGGACGGCGAACAGGCCGCCAAGGTCGCGGCGGAGCTGGGCACCGCCGACACGGCGATCGGTCTGGCCTGCGACGTCAGCGACGCCGCCGCCGTGGAGCGGGCCTTCGCTGAGGCGGCACTGGCCTTCGGCGGCATCGACCTGGTGGTCAACAACGCCGGGCTGTCCATCTCCAAGCCGCTGCTGGAGACCACCGAGCACGACTGGGACCTGCAGCACGACGTCATGGCGAAGGGGTCCTTCCTGGTCTCCCGGGAGGCCGCCCGGCTGATGGCCGCCCAGGGGCTGGGCGGCGACATCGTCTACGTCGCCTCGAAGAACGCCGTGTTCGCCGGGCCCAACAACATCGCCTACTCGGCGGTCAAGGCCGACCAGGCCCACCAGGTGCGGTTGCTCGCCGCCGAACTGGGCGGCGAGGGCATCCGGGTCAACGGCGTCAACCCCGACGGGGTGGTGCGCGGCTCGGGGATCTTCGCGGGCGGCTGGGGCGCCCAGCGCGCCAAGGTCTACGGGGTGGAAGAGGAGGAGTTGGGCGCCTTCTACGCCAAGCGGACCATCCTCGGCAAGGAGGTGTTGCCCGAGCACGTGGCCAACGCGGTGTTCGCGCTCACCGCCGGGGAGCTGTCGCACACCACCGGGCTCCACGTTCCCGTCGACAGCGGCGTGGCCGCGGCCTTCCTGCGATGAGCGCCCGGAGAGAGGCGGGGTCGGTGCCCGTGCACGCGGCGGTCGACCTGGGTGCCTCCAGCGGAAGGGTGATCGCCGGGTCCTTCGACGGAACCCGGCTGCGGACCGAGGAGGTGGCCCGGTTCCCCAACACACCGGTCACCGTGCCGGCGGGGGAGCGCGAGGTCCTGCACTGGGACGTTCTGGCGCTCTTCGCCGGGGTCGCCTCCGGACTGCGGCGGGCCGCCGAGAGCCAAGGCCTGGCCTCGATCGGCATCGACTCCTGGGCGGTGGACCACGGCTTGCTCGACGCCGACGGTGCCCTGGTGGGCAACCCGGTGCACTACCGGGACCGTCGCACCGACGGGGTCCCCGAACAGGTCTTCGCCCACTGCCCAGCGGCCGACCTCTACGCGGCGAACGGCCTCCAGGTCCAACCCTTCAACACCCTCTTCCAGCTCGCCGCCGCCTCCGGAAGCGCCCAGCTGGCCGCGGCTCGGGACCTGCTGCTCATCCCCGACCTGCTCGGGCACTGGCTGACGGGTGAGCGGGTCGCCGAGCTGACCAACGCCTCCACCACCGGCCTGGTAGACGTGCGCCTCCGGCAGTGGGCCGACCGCTGCTTGGACCTGCTGTCAGAGGGCTTCGGGGTCCCCGCGCGGGGCCTGCTGCCCGAACTCGTCGAACCCGGGCACGTGGTGGGGCGGCTGCGCGGGGACGTCGGCGCCGCGGCCGGGGCGCCGCTGGTGGCGGTGGGCTCGCACGACACCGCGTCCGCGGTGGTGGCGGTCCCCGCCCGCACCCCGAACTTCGCCTACGTGTCCTCGGGGACCTGGTCGCTGGTCGGGGTCGAGCTGGAGGGCCCGGTGCTCACCGAGGCGGGACGTGCCGCCAACTTCACCAACGAGCTCGGGGTGGACGGCACCGTCCGCTACCTGCGCAACGTCACGGGCCTGTGGCTCCTCCAGGAGTCCCTGCGCGTGTGGCGGGAGCGCGGACGGGACGTCGAGCTGGCCTCCCTGTTGGAACAGGCCTCTGCGCTCCCGGCGCGCACGACCGTGGTGGACGTGGACGACCCGCGTTTCCTGCCCCCAGGCGACATGCCCGCCCGGATCCGGGCCTTCGCGGCTGAGACCGGCCAGCCCGAACCCGGCACTGAGGCGGAGGTCGTGCGGTGCGTCCTGGACTCCCTCGCACTCGCCTACCGGCGCGCGGTCCACGAGGCGGCGGAGTTGAGCGGGACCTCCGTGGAGGTGGTCCACGTGGTGGGCGGGGGCGTGCACAACACCCTGCTGTGCCAGCTCACCGCGGACGCGGTGGGTCTCCCCGTGGTCGCGGGTCCGGCCGAGGGCGCCGCCGTCGGCAACCTGCTGGTCCAGGCCAGGGCGGTCGGAGCCGTGGACGGTGACCTGGCCCGCCTGCGCGGGGTCGTAGCCGAGTCCACCGAGCTCCGGCGCTACGAGCCCGCCGGGACCGAAGAGCACTGGTACCGGGCCCAGCGTCGGCTGACGGGCTAAGTGAAACGTTTCAATCCGCCCCTGGGGTGCCGCCTCAGGGGCGGTGGACGGCGGTGGAGCCGCGCAGGACGAGCTCGGGGGTGAACAGCAGCCGCTCGTGCGCGTGGTCCGGGTCGTCCAGCTGCGAACGGAGCAGGCGCATCGCCGACCGGCCCAGTTCGTACTTGGGCTGGGCGACGGTCGTCAGGCCGGGGTGGACCAGGTCGGCGACGTCCACGTTGTCGTAGCCGACCACCGAGATGTCGTCGGGGACGCGGAACCCGCGCTGGCCCAGCCCCTTCATGAACCCCAGGGCGAGCTGGTCGTTGGCGCAGAAGACCGCCTTCGGCCGCTGGCGGGGGCCGCCCGCGAGGGCCGCGTCCACCGCGCGCTCGCCTTGGTCGGGATTGAGCTGGGGCAGGTCGACGACGCTGATCGACGCGTCGGGGTCCAGGTCGGCCTCGACGAAGGCTTCGCGCAGGCCTTCGTGGCGTCGGCGGACCTGCTCGATGGCGAAGGGCCCGGTCACGAAGGTGACCCGTTCGTGGCCGAGACCGATGAGGTGGCGTCCGGCGGCCAAGCCTCCCGCGTGGTTGTCCACGCTGACACTGCACCCCACCTCCTCCGAGACGTCGCCGCGGTCCAGAGCGACCCAAGCGACCCCCTGCTTGCTGAGCCACAGCAGGTCGGACAGGTCGTCGTCGACCGGCATCACCACCGCGCCCGCGGCCCGCTGCTCGGCCAGCAGCCGGAGGTTGCGGTGCTGCCGCTCCGCCGTCTCCGCGGAGTTGAGCAGGATGACCGCCAGGCCCAGTTCGGCGGCCTCGTCCTCCACGCCGCGGGCCACCTCGGTGAAGAAGGGGTTGGTCACGTCCAGGACCAGGAGCCCCACGGCCTGGCTGCGGCCGGAGCGCAGGTTGCTCCCGGAGGAGTTGCGCACGTAGTCGAGCTCGGCGATGGCGGCTTCGACCTTGGCCCTGGTCGCCTCGGCGACCCGCTCCGGACGGTTGAGCACGTTCGACACGGTCCCGGGAGAGACCCCAGCGTGCTTGGCGACCTCGGTGATCCCCGCGGGGCGTCGCGCTGGGGAGGTTTCGGCTGTCGGCAACGAGGTCTCCGGTGCTCAGTGTGGGTCGGGTGCTCAGTGTGGGGCGATCCGGTACGGGTGTCAGCGGCGCTGTGCGCTGGGGCGGATCCGCGTTCCGGCGGACGGTGCCTCATGCTCACACCCGGATTGAAACGTGTCAACAACGCTCGGTGCGGCGGTTCGGTGCGTCGCGTGGCCGTCCTGGGGCGGCTGGCGTGCCCGGACTCGAAGTGCGGACCGGTGTCCGCGAATTCTCTTCCGGCCTCTTGACGTGCGGATGTGGCACGCCTAACATCCCCACCATATTAAAACGTTTTGAGGCTGTCTGCCAAGAAACACGGACTCAGCACCAAGGAGGGCGCACGTGCCCGAAAAGCCGTCGCCGGTTCCTCCACCCCTCGCCCTGGCCGATGTCAGCAAAGCCTTCGGAAGCGTACGCGCCCTGCGCGGGCTCTCCCTCGAACTGCGCGCCGGTGAGATCCACGCCCTGGTCGGGGAGAACGGGGCGGGTAAGTCCACCCTGGTCAAGACCATCGCCGGGGTCCACCGGCCGGACACCGGGGAAGTCCTGGTCGACGGGGATCCGGCCGTGTTCGGCGCGCCCGTCGACGCCCAGCGCGCGGGCGTGGCGGTCATCTACCAGGAGCCCACGCTCTTCCCGGACCTGTCGGTGGCCGAAAACATCTTCGTCGGCCGCCAGCCGCGGACCCGGCTGCGCACCATCGACCGGGGCCTGATGCGCCGCCGGACCCAAGAGGCCTTCACCCGCCTAGGCGTGGAGATCGACCCCGACCGCCCGGCGCGGGGCCTGTCCATCGCCGACCAACAGCTGGTCGAGATCGCCAAGGCCCTCACCCGCCGGGCCCGGGTCCTGGTCATGGACGAACCCACCGCGGCCCTCTCCGGGGTGGAGGCCGAACGCCTCTTCGGGGTCGCCCGCTCCCTGCGCGACGACGGCGCCGCGCTGCTGTTCATCTCCCACCGCTTCGACGAGGTCTTCGCGCTCTCCGACCGGGTCACCGTCGTACGCGACGGCGCGTTCGTCTCCTGCGACCCCACGGCCGAGTTGGACGTGGACACCGTGGTCCGCCGGATGGTCGGCCGCGACGTCACGACCCTGTACCCGAAGGAGGACGCCCCGGTCGGCGACACCGTCCTGGAGGTCGAGGGCCTGACCCGCGAGGGCGTCTTCACCGACGTGTCCTTCCACGTGCGCGCCGGTGAGATCGTGGCCCTGGCCGGGCTCGTGGGCGCCGGCCGCAGCGAGGTCATCCGGGCCGCCTTCGGCGTGGACCTCCCCGACTCCGGAACCGTCCGTGTACTGGGCCGGACCCTGCCCAACGGCCGCCCGAAGGCCGCCATGGCGGCGGGGGCCGCGCTCGTCCCCGAGGACCGGCGCCTCCAAGGGCTGGTCATGGAGGCCTCCATCGAACGCAACGCCACCGCCACCCGGCGCGTGCCGCTGAGCCGCCTCGGGCTGCTGCGCCCGGGTGCCGAACGCGATGCCGCCGGTGACTGGGGAGCACGCCTGCACCTCAGGTACGGCGACCTCGCCGACCCGGTCTCCACGCTCTCCGGCGGCAACCAGCAGAAGGTCGTCCTGGCCAAGTGGCTCGCCACGGAACCCAAGGTGCTCTTCATCGACGAACCCACCCGCGGCATCGACGTCGGCACCAAGGCCGAGGTGCACCGGCTGCTCTCCCGCCTGGCGGGGGAGGGCCTGGCCATCGTCATGGTCTCCAGCGAACTCCCGGAGGTCCACGGTATGGCCGACCGGGTCCTGGTCATGCACGAGGGCCGGGTCACGGCCGAACTCGACCGGGACGAGGCCGACGAGGAGTCGGTGATGTACGCGGCCACCGGACAGCACCCGACCGAGGTGGCCTGATGCGCGCCTTCCCCCCTACCCCCCAGTCGGAAGAGCCCGTGAACCCGTCCGACCCGGAGAACACGCCCCACAAGGGTCCCCCGAGCGGGCGGCCCGCCCGCCGCACGCGACAGGTACGCGAACTCGGCGTCCTGCTCGCGGTCGTGGTCCTCATCGTCGCCACCTGCCTGTACAACCCCGGCTTCCTGTCCGCGCAGGGCGTGCGCGACCTCTTCCTCGGGGCGACGGTGCTGTCCGTCCTCGCGGTCGGTCAGGCGCTGGTGCTCATCACCAAGAACGTCGACCTCTCAGTGGGCTCGGTGATGGGCCTTGCCGCATTCGGCACCGGGGTCCTCTTCGTCGCCTTCCCTGGGCTGCCCGTCCCGGTGGCCGTGGTCTGCGGCATCGCCATCGGAGCGGTGTGCGGTCTGCTCAACGGGGTCCTGGTCACGAGTGTCCAGGTGCCTTCGCTGGTGGTCACCCTCGGAACGCTCTACGCCTACCGGGGGCTCAACCACTGGTGGGCCGACGGCGGCCAGATCAACGCCCACGACATGCCCGGCTCCTTCCTCGCGCTGGGCCGGATCAGCGTCCTGGGGGTTCCGCTCCCGGCAGCGGTGGCCATCGTCACCGTGGTCGCGATCGGCCTGTACCTGTCCCACTACCGCTCGGGCCGCGAACTGTACGCGATCGGATCCAACGCCGAAGCCGCCCGCCTGTCCGGCATCCCCGCCGGGCGGCGCGTCCTGGTCGCCTTCGTCGTCAACGGCTCCCTGGCCGGGCTGGCAGGGGTGCTGTTCGCCGCCCGCTACGGCACGGTCGACTCCACCGTCGGGTTCGGCATGGAACTCCAGGTGGTCGCGGCCGCCGTGGTCGGAGGGGTGGCCATCGCGGGCGGGATCGGCACCGTCTACGGAGCCGCCATCGGCGCGGTACTGATGACCACCATCACCGCCGCCCTGCCCATCTGGCAGATCAACCAGTTCTGGCACCAGGCCGTGGTGGGCGCCCTGATCCTGGCCGCCATCGGCCTGGACCGCCTGCTGGCCCTGCGCACCGCCCGCAAGCTTCGAGGAGGGGGTGCCCGTGGCGCCTGAACACACCGTCGCACCCGCCAGGCCGGGGCTCGGCGCCCGCCTGTACTCGGTGCTGTCACTGCGCGAGTCACCGGTACTCGGAGCGCTGCTGGTCAGCCTGCTCTGCGCCAGCCTGTTCGTCGACAGCTTCACCACCGAACGCAATATCGGTTTCCTGCTGCTGAGCGTGGCCGCCATCGCCCTGATGGCCCTGCCCATGACCCTCATCGTCATCACCGGGGAGATCGACCTGTCGGTGGCCAGCACCCTGGCCCTGAGCAGCGCCACCATGGGCGTGCTGTGGGAGGCAGGGGTACCCATCGAGACCGCTCTGTGGGTCTGCCTCGGTGTCGGGCTGCTCTTAGGGGCACTCAACGGGGTCCTGGTCACCCTGTGTGGTCTGCCGTCCCTGGCCGTGACCATCGGCACCATGGCCCTCTACCGGGGGTTGGCCTACGTCCTGCTCGGTGACCGGGCCGTGGCCAGCTACCCGCAGGACTGGGTCAGCGGTGCCCGGTCCACCTTCCTGGGCATCTCAGGGCTGCCGTGGATCGCGGTGCTCATCGCCGTCCTGGCCCTGCTGTTCGCGGTCCTGCTGCACGCCTCCGCGCTGGGCCGCTCCCTGTACGACATCGGCAACAACCCCGAGGCGGCCCGCTTCGCCGGTGTCTCGGTCAAGTGGACCAAATTCTGGCTGTTCGTCACCAGCGGCCTCGTCTCCGCCGGGGCCGGGGTGTTCTGGACGCTGCAGTACGGGACCTCCAGGGCCGACACCGCCTTCGGCCTCGAACTGCAGGTCGTGGCCGCGGTCCTGTTGGGCGGAGTGTCCATCTTCGGGGGCGTGGGGAGCGTCGTGGGGGTGATGGCCGGGGTGCTCCTGCTCGGCTCCATCCGCAACGCGCTCCAGCTCCTGGGGATCTCCAGTGAGGTCCTGCAGGTGGTCACGGGCCTGATCCTCATCGCCTCCGTCTTCGCACCCAACCTGGCGGCCCGGTTCCGCGCCCGTCGAAAACCGGATACCGGAAATCCCGAACCCACCCGAACCGGCCGGACGAGTCCGGCCGCCGCCACCACCGGAGAGAAGCCATGACCGACCCCCTGCGCCGAACGCCCCTGCTGTTCGCGGCGGCCGCGTCCGCGGTCCTGCTTACCACCGCCTGCGGCGGTACCACCATCGACGACGCCCAAGACGACGAGGGCTCCGGGCCCACCGGTACCGCCGACCCGGACGCCGAGATCCCCGAGGGCCTGCAGGTCGACTTCCTGCCCAAGCAGCTCAACAACCCCTTCTTCGAGTTGGTCAACGCGGGCGGTGTCGAAGCCGTCGAGGAGATCGCCGGAGAGGCCACCGAGCGGGGCGGTACCGAGCCCACGGCCGACTCCCAGGTGGAGTACATCAATGCCGCCAGTCAGGACGGCAGCGACGTCATCGTGATCGCGGCCAACGACCCGGACGCGGTGTGCCCCGCGCTCGACGAGGCCAGGGACAACGGTGCCGCCGTCGTCAGCTACGACTCCGACGCCAACTGCACGGACGTGTTCGTCAACCAGTCCTCCAACGAGCTCATCGGCCAGACCCTGGTCGACATGGTCAGTGCGGACCTCGGAGGTGAGGGCACCTTCGCCATCCTGTCCGCCACCCCGAACGCCACCAACCAGAACGCGTGGATCGAGGAGATGGAGCAGATCCTCGAGGAGGACGAGTACTCCGACCTGGAGTTGGTCGACACCGTCTACGGAAACGACGACGACCTGGAGTCCTTCCAGGAGATGCAGGGCCTGGTGCAGGCCCACCCGGATCTGGACGGTGTCGTGTCGCCGACCACCGTGGGCCTGGCCGCGGCGGCCCGCTACATCAGCGACTCGGAGTACCAGGGCGAGCTGGCCGTCACCGGCCTGGGCGAACCCGGCCAGATGCGCGAGTTCGTGCACGACGGCACGGTCGACGAGTTCGCGTTGTGGGACCCGCACGAGCTCGGCTACCTCGCCGGGTACACCGGTGCCGCACTCCAGGCCGGGCAGATCACCGGGGCCGAGGGGGAGACCTTCACGGCGGGGGAGCTCGGCGAGTTCACGTTCGAGACCGACGGTGAGATCGTCCTGGGTCCGCCACAGGTCTTCGACGCCGACAACGTCGACGACTTCGACTTCTGACCCCTGCGGTTTGCGACCAGTTCCGACCAGCTAGGTCCCACCCGCTGAGTCTCACCCGCTGAGTCTCACCTGTAAGTTCCCACCCGTGCCGGAGGCGGGCCCCTCTCCGCCTCCGGCACATCCATCAGAAAGGCACCCCGTGCAACGCGTGTGTTTCGTGCTCAAGGTGCGCCAAGACCGTCTCAAGGAATACAAGGAGCGCCATGCCGAGGTCTGGCCGGAGATGAGGGCGGCCCTGTCCGCCACCGGCTGGAACAACTACTCGCTGTTCTGCGACGACCGGGGCATGGTCGTGGGCTACCTGGAGACGGAGGACTTCGAGGCCGCCCGTGCCGCTATGGCCGAGACCGAGGTCAACGCGCGCTGGCAGGCGGAAATGGCCCCGCTCTTCGAGAGCCTGCCCGGCCGCCCCGATGAGGGAATGGTGCCGCTGACCGAGGTCTTCCACCTGCCCTGACCGATCGTGCTTTGGTTGGGGGTTCCCCTGTTGTGGTGGGATGCCTGCTCTGTGGTTGGGGTGTCTGCGTTGGGGTGGGTTCCCTTTCTGGGTGGGGGTGTCTGCGCTGGGGTGAGGTTCCCTTCCGGGCTGGGGTTCCCTCCTTTCCCGCCGCCCGATTGTGGCCGTCTCCGCTACGCGCCTCAAGGTCGACGCCATCGAGCGCTTCGCGCGTCATTGGCGCTCCACCTTGACCCGCTCCGCTACGACGGCGGGTTGGCGGCTACGGGAAAGAGGGGCTGGGTGGTTGAGGTCCATGCCGGGTCGGCCTGGCGGCCGATGCCTGCCACGCCGCCGGAGGGTTGACGCCTGGGGGTGTCGCGGCCGGTCATTCTCTGCTGCGAAAGCCGAACCCCGAACAGCGCGGCCTGCGGCCGGTGGGGCCCTGCGCCGGAGCGATGACGGGCCGGGTGTCGCGGCTGGTCATTGTGGGCAGCGCGAACCCCCCGGGATGGGTCTCGGTGTGCGGTGAACCCTCCGGTTGGAAGCACTATCGGGGGTGAGGTTGCTTCTAGGCAGGGGGTTGGGCTGGGTCAGGGTCCCCGTCCGGGTCCTTCCCCTTCTCCTTGTTCCGGTTGCGGTGGGAGGGGCGGCCCTGCCAGACGGACTGGTCGGGGTTGGTCTCCCTGCGGTACTTGAGCCGGTTGTGGTCCGAGCACAGTGGCTGGATGTTGTGTGTGCTCGTGGATCCGCCAGCGGAGAAGCTCCTCTTGTGGTCGGCCTCTGAGTCGCTGGCCGGGGTGTTGCAGCCCTGGTACCAGGCGCAGGTGGTGTGACCGAACATCCCCGCGTCCCGAAGGGCGCCCGTGGCGTTGCGCTGGGTGCGGCCCACGTCCAACACCGTCTCCCCCTTCGGGGCGGTGATCATCCGGCGCAGCACGCTGTTGGGGGCCAGGGCGCGGATCGCGGCCATGGAGACCACCTGCCCGTCCTGGGTCTTCGCCGGACCCGCACCCTCACCTTGGAGGCCGAGGAAGGTGGGCAGGGGCACCATGATGTTGATCATCGCCACCGCAGCACGCTTGCGACCCCGACCGCCCTTGCCCTTGCTGTCCTGACCGTCGGAGCCCTGGGCACCTTCGGCACCCTCAGCGCTCTCGGCGTCCCCGGCGTTCTCGGTGGGGTTGGTGGGGTGGGAGGCGGAGCGGACCAGGTTCATGAACGCGTCATACATCCGCTCGGAGGCCGATACGTGCAGCCTCTCGGGGTCATAGTCCACCTCGTGGGCCTTGAGCTCACGCTGGATCTCCTCGGCGTGCTCACTGGGACCCCAGAGCTCGAACTGGAAGGTCGCATCAAAGGTGCGCACCAGGCGTGCACCACGGGCGTCGAAGGCGGCCTGGTACTGCTCTTCCACCACGGCGGGGTTGTACTGGGCCAGGAGCTCCCTGCCCAGCCGGGCGATGTGGGAGGTCGACATCGTCGGCTCCTTGGCCTTAGCGGCCACGATCCCGGCCTCCATCATCCGCCGAAACTCCCCGGCGTCGGGGTGGCGGCCGGTGTTGCGCGCCTTGACCGCCCTCTCAGCGGCCCGGCACACCGCCACCGCCTCCCCGATCGACAACAACCCAGAGTCCAGGCCTTCGCGGGTGGTGGGCAGCTCCAGGGCGAACAGGCGGCGGGCCAGCTCGGCGCGCCCGTTGGCCTCAACGGGGACCATCCCCACCGAGTGGATCAGCCAGTTCTGCACCGACCTCTGCCCACCCGCCTCCAACAGGGTGCCGGCCGCTTCCAGCTGGGCCAGGCGCAGCAGCATCGCCAGCTGGGCCTGTTCCATGTCCTCGCACACCTGCGAGATCACATCCAGGACCTGACCGGCCGCACCGGTCGGAGGCACCTCTCCCATTTCCGAGGTGATCTTTTCCCGGGCAGCGCGCATGGCGGCCACGGCGGGAGTATTGCCCGCCGTGTTCCCGCACTGCCCGAAAGAAGAAGTCATACCACTAAGGATATCAAGAAGGGCGCAGAAAGGACCTATCCTGGGGGTGATAAAACCCTTACCCGGCCACCGCTACCCGCCTTTCCACTACCCAAAGAAAAGCCTTCCAGGGAAGGAGCGCACACCCCCTTACGCATTCCCGGGCAAAGCGGACATATGCGCGCCCGAATGGTGATGATCTTGCCTCTGTCTCCACTCTCGACGGCCGAGGGTGGAGACAGGAGCAAGATCATCGGGGTTTTCGCCTCCCGTATTGACCGGCCGCGACACCAGACCCGTCAACGCTCCGGCGGAGTGGCTCACCCGGCCGCAGGCCGTGCTGTTCGGGGTTCGCAGGGGCGAATGACCGGCCGCGACACCGCCAGGCGTCAACGCTCTGGCGCAGGGGCAGGCATCGGCCGCCAGGCCGAGGAGTTCAGTTTTTCGGGCGAAGCCCGAATTCGCCACAGGCCTCAACCACCCGTCCCCCTTTTCCGATAGCCGCCAACCCGCCGTCGTAGCGAAGCGTGTCAAGGTGGAGCGCCTTTGATGCGCGAAGCGCTCGATGGCGACGACCTTGACGCGCGTAGCGGAGACGGCCACAATCGGGCGGCGGGAAAGGGGAAATTCCCGCACCCATCCGCCCTGGCAGTCTCGGGGTGGCTGGCGTCCTCCAATTCGTGTCCTGTTCGCCCAGAATCCTTCTCCAGGTGCATCCAAACACAGATACCAGCCCCTTCTCCAAACACAGATACCAGCTCCTTCTCTAGGCGCGGATATGAATCAGGTGGTGCGTCAGCACCTGGCCCGCAGGGTTCAGGGTGCTAGGGCAACTCGTCCGCTCTGCGTGTCCGCTCAGTCTGTCCGCTCTGCGTGTCCGTTCGGCCTGTCCGATCAGCCTGTCCCCTCTGCCTGTCCTCTCGATCCGCTCGCTCGGGCTCAGGGCAAGTCCGCGCGATCGAGCACCCTTCGGCAGTGGGCCTTCAGGGAAACTTTGATCGATTGACCCCTGGACCCCTTGACGTTCGGCTTGTTAACGCTAACAATGTTGGCCACGTCACATGAACGTCATATTTCCCGGAGGTTTCCTTGCCCGTGAACGGTGGTCGCAGCCCGGTGATGGCGGATGTCGCCCGGGTCGCGGGTGTCTCGCACCAGACCGTGTCGCGGGTGCTCAACGGTCACCCCAACGTGCGGTCGGAGACTGTGACCCGGGTCCGCCAAGCCATCGACGAGCTCGGGTACCACCGCAACTCGACGGCACGGGCCCTGGTCACGCGCAGGACCAACGTGCTGGGCGTGATCGCCTTCGACACCACGCTGTTCGGGCCCGCCCAGACCCTGGCGGGCATCGAGCGGGCCGCGCGCGAAGCCGGGTACTTCCTCAGCATCGTGACCCTCGACGACGTCAGCTCGGCCGGGGTCTCCGAGGCCGCCGACTATCTGATCCAGCAGTCGGTTGAGGGCTGCATAGCCATCGCACCCCAGCGCGCCCTCGTCCAGGCGCTGGCTGACTTGCCCGGTCCGAAGCCCCTCGTCGCCGTCGAGGGCGGTGAGGGCTCGGGGCTGCCGGTGGTCTGTGTCGACCAGCACCAGGGCGTGAACGAGGTGATCGACCACCTCCTGGGGCTCGGGCACCGCACCGTCCACCACATCGCAGGCAAGTCCGACTGGCTGGAGGCCGAGGCCCGGATGGCCGGATGGCGTTCGGCGCTGGCCGCGGCAGGCGCCAGGGTCCCGGAGCCGCTCCACGGTGACTGGAGTCCGCGGTCCGGCTACGAGCAGGGGCGCCGCCTGGTCGAGCGCCGCGCGGCGGGCGAGGAGGTCACCGCGGTCTTCGTCGCCAACGACCAGATGGCCATAGGCGTCATGCGCGCCCTGTCCGAAGCCGGGCTGGACGTTCCGGGCGATGTCAGTGTCGCGGGGTTCGACGCCATTCCCGAGTCGGAGTTCCTCGCACCACCTCTCACCACCGTTCGGCAGGACTTCGCCCAGGTGGGCAAGGTCAGCCTGGGGGTCCTGCTCGACGAGCTGCGTCCCGCGGGCGACGGCCCGCCCGCGGCCGACGCTCCCGTGCCCGTGCGAGTGGTCCCTACTGAGCTGTGTGTCCGGCTGAGCAGCGGACCCGTTCCCGGCTGACCCGCCGACACCCGTACCCCCCCACTTTCCGACACCCTCATCACCCCAACCCTCTCCAACCTCCCCACCCCCGTCCGACAGCAGAGGAGACGTTCTCGATGGCCGCTAATGTGAGCGCTAACACCAAGGTGGACAACGAGCCAGTCGTGGTCGGGGTGGACTTCGGGACCCTCTCCGGCCGGGCCGTCGTCGTCCGGGTCGATGACGGCACCGAGCTCGGCACCGCGATACACCCCTACCGGCACGGGGTCATCGCCGAACACCTGCCCGGATCAACCGCACCCCTGCCACCGGAGACTGCCCTCCAAGCACCCGAGGACTACCGGGAGGTCCTGCGCACCGCCGTCCCCGCCGCCCTGCGCGACGCCGGGGTCGCACCGGAACGGGTCATCGGGATCGGTACCGACTTCACGGCCTGCACCGTTCTGCCGGTCCTCGCCGACGGCACGCCCCTGTGCGAGCTCCCCGAACTGACCGGCCGCCAGCACGCCTGGCCCAAACTCTGGCGCCACCACGCTGCCCAGCCCGAGGCCGACGACATCAACGCCCTGGCCGCCGAACGCGCGGAACCCTGGCTGTCCCGGTACGGCGGCCGCATCTCCTCCGAATGGCAGTTCGCCAAGGCCCTCCAGGTCCTGCGCGAGGACCCCGAGGTCTACGAGCGCACCGAACGCTGGATCGAGGCGGCCGACTGGATCGTCTGGCAACTGTGCGGACGGGAGACCCGCAACGTCTGCACCGCCGGCTACAAGGGCATCCACCAGGACGGCGAGTGGCCCTCCGAGGACTTCCTCCGAGCCCTCGACGAGCGCTTCGCGGGCTTCGTCCGGGACAAGCTCGCCCACCCCCTGTCCCAACTCGGCGAACGCGCGGGCGGACTCACCGCCGAAGCGGCCGCGTGGACCGGCATCCCCGAGGGCGTGCCCGTCGCGATCGGCAACGTGGACGCCCACGTCACCGCCGCCACCGCCCAGACCACCGGGACCGGCCAGATGCTCGCCATCATGGGCACCAGCACCTGCCACGTCATGAACTCCGAAGCCCTGGCCGACGTGCCCGGGATGTGCGGGCTGGCGCGCGACGGGATCGTCCCCGGCATGTGGGGCTACGAGGCCGGCCAGAGCGGGGTCGGCGACATCTTCGCCTGGCTCGCCGACTCCTACGTGCCCCCCGCCTACCACGAGAGGGCCGCCGAACGCGGCCTCTCCGTCCACGACCTCCTTGCCGAAATGGCCGCCGACGCCCCGGTCGGGGCGCACGGTCTCGTCGCCCTGGACTGGCACAGCGGCAACCGCTCGGTCCTGGTCGACCACGACCTGTCCGGGGTGGTCGTCGGACTCACCCTCGCCACCCGCCCCGAAGAGGTCTACCGGGCCCTGGTCGAGGCCACCGCCTTCGGCGCCCGCACCATCGTCGAGGCCTTCGAGAAGGCGGGAGTACCCGTCGACACGTTCACCGTCGCGGGCGGGATGGTGCGCTACCCCTACGTCCTGGGGGTCTACGCCGACGTCCTCAACCGACCGCTGCGCCTGGTCGTCTCCGAACAGGCCTGCGCCGTGGGCGCGGCCATCCACGCCGCCGTCGCCGCCCGCGCCCACCCCGACATCCACGCGGCCTCCGCCGCGATGGGCGGGGTGCGCGAGCACACCGTGGACCCCGACCCGGTGCGCGCGGAGGCCTACGACGACCTGTTCGACCTCTACACCGAACTGCACGACCACTTCGGGCGAGGCGGCAGCCGCAGCCTGCACCGGCTGCGGGAACTGCGCAACGCCGCCCTGAACAGCGACACCTCCCAGAACAGCCAAGACGGCCCGAACAACACGACCGAGGAGGTCCCGCGGTGACCGCGCCCACCCACGTACCGGACACGTACCGGGAGGCCGTCGAACGCCTCCGGCACGAGCTGTGCGCACTCCACGCCGAACTGCCCCGCGCCAACCTGGTGGCCTGGACCAGCGGAAACCTCTCCGCCCGTGTCCCCGGCGCCGACCTCATGGTGATCAAACCCAGCGGCGTCGCCTACGACGACCTGACCCCTGACTCCATGGTCGTGTGCGACCTGTACGGCGAGCGGATCGAGGGCGCGCACCTGCCCTCCAGCGACACCGACGCCCACGCGCACGTGTACCGCGACCGCCCCGACGTCGGCGGGGTCGCGCACACGCACAGCCCCTACGCCACCGCCTGGGCGGCCCGCGGCGAACCAGTCCCGTGCGCGATCACCGCCATGGCCGACGAGTTCGGCGGCGACATCCCGGTGGGCCCCTTCGCGCTCATCGGCGACGACGCCATCGGCCGGGGGATCGTCGCCACCCTCGAAGGACACCGTTCACCCGCCGTGCTCATGCGCGGCCACGGGGTCTTCACCATCGGAACCACCGCCAAAGCCGCCCTCAAGGCCGCCGTCATGTGCGAGGACGTTGCCCGCACCGTGCACCTGGCCCGCCAGGGCGGACCCGTCGAACGCCTCCCGCAGGAACACGTCGACGCGCTCTACCACCGCTACCAGAACGCCTACGGGCAGAAGTAAGGAGCCACAGCGTGCCCGCAACCCCTCGAATCGGCCTCCTGGGCATCATGCAGCCGCTCTACGACGACATGATCCCCGGAATCACCGAGCACCAGGCCGCCTACGCAGCACGGGTGGCCGAGGCGCTCTCGGAGACCGCTGAGTGGACGATCGCCCCGCCGGTCCGCGGCCGGGCCGACGCCGAACGCGCCATGCGTGACTTCGAGGACGCCGACCTCGACGGAGTCCTCGTGGTCATGCTCACCTACGGTCCCTCACTGCGGATCACCCGGGCGCTGGGCGGTGCCCGCCTACCGGTCGCGCTGGCCAACATCCAGCCCGACCCGGCCGTCACCCCCGCCTGGGACATGGCGGACATGACCTACAACCAGGGCATCCACGGAGCCCAGGACACCGCCAACGCCTTGGTCCGGTCCGGGGTGCCCTTCGAGGTGATCACCGCCGAGTGGCAGAGCCCCGAATTCACCGAGCGCGTGGGCCTGTGGGCACGCGCGGCCCGTGCCGTCACCGCCTGGCGGCGGCTGCGGGTGGGCGTCTTCGGCTACCCGATGAACGGCATGGGCGACGCCCGGGTGGACGAGAGCGCGCTGCTGCGCAAGCTCGGCCCCGAGGTGGAGGTCATCGCCCCGGGCGCCCTGCACCGCACCATGGCCGAGCTGCCGGGGGAGGCGGTCGCCGATCTCCTGGCCTGGGAGGACAAGACCTTCAAGGTCGACGAGCACCTCACCGGCGCCGAACGCGAGGACCACGCCCGGCTGCAGCTGGGCATCGAGAAGCTGCTCGTCGCCCACGGCTGCGACGCGTATTCCACCCACTTCGACGCCATCGGCGAGGACGGCCGCTTCGCCCGCCTCCCCATGGCCGCGGCCTCCAACCTCATGGCCCAGGGCTACGGGTTCGCGGGCGAGGGCGACGTGTTGGCCGCCGCGATGGTCCACGCCGGGCACCAGCTCGCCGGGGACGGCCACTTCACCGAGATGTACGCCATGGACTTCCCCACCGACTCGATCCTGATGAGCCACATGGGTGAGGGCAACTGGAAGGTCGCCCGCGAGGACGAACCCGTGCGCATGGTCAAGCGGCCCCTGGGCATCGGGGGGCTCGACGACCCGCCCACCATCGTCTTCCGGTACCGCACCGGCCCGGCCACCCTGGCCTCCCTCGTCTCCCTGGGAGGTGAGCGGTTCCGCCTGGTCGTGGCCGAGGGCGAGGTCATCGACGCCCCCGAACTACCGGACCTGGACATGCCTTACGGCCAGTTCTGCCCGGAGACCGGCGTACGTGCCTGCATGGACGCCTGGCTGCGTGCGGGCGGTACCCACCACATGGTCATGAACACGGGCCGGCGGGCCCAGGACTGGCGGGTCTTCTGCGACCTCGCCGGGATCGAGTACGTCCGGGTCTAGCAGTACCGGGCCCCTCGGGGCCCGGCCACCGGCGGGCCTCCGGGCCCGGCCACCGAGAGGCGCCATCCGGCGCACCGTTTTCCGCGGGAGGCCCACAGGGCCTCCATCCCCCCAGCGCAAGGAGAACACCATGCGCAATTCGAACCGACCCCCCTCCCACGGGGTTCCGCATCCGCTTCCATCCCCACGCGGGGTCGGGCGCAGAGCGCTACTCACCGGAGCCCTGGCCGCCGCGGGAGCCGCGGCGACAGGCTGCGGTCCCAGCGACCCGCTGGTCGGCGGCGCCCTCCGCCTGCGCCAGTGGAACCTCTTCGCCGGTGGAGATGGCACTCGGATGCTGCAGATGCACGAAGGCTACGAAGCCGAGCACCCCGACGTGGACTTCCGGGCCACCACCTTCGAGTGGGGCGCGCCCTTCTACACCAAGGTCGCGATGGGCGCTGCCGGAGGACGCGGTGCGGATATCGCCACCGTGCACGTCTCCCGGTTGGAGAGCCTCGCGCCCGGTAGGCTTCTCGACCCCATCGATCCGGCGGTCCTGGCCGAGGCAGGGATCGACGAGACCATGTTCCTGCCCAACATCTGGGAGGAGTGTTTCTTCGAGGGCCAGCTCTACGCCATCCCGCTGGACACCCACCTGCTCGTGCAGTTCTACAACCTGGACGTGTGCCGTGAGGTCGGGCTCCTCGACAGCGACGACCGGCTCATCGCGCTCGACGGGCTGGACACCTACGTTGAGGCGCTGCGCGAGATCAAAGCCGCTACCGGCGGTTTCGGCCTGTCGTTGGACACCTGGGGACCCTGGCCCAACTTCTGGGCGCTGTATCGCCAACAGGACGGTGAACTCGTCTTCGGCGAGGACGACTTCGAGATGGACGACGACAAGGCACTCGCCGCCATGGACGTCCTCTACCGGCTCTCCGAGGAAGGGTTGTCCCCGCGTGTCTCCGAGGGCGCGGACACCTCGGCCAACCTCGCCAACGGCCAGTCAGGACTGATGATCCACGGTAACTGGGAGATGTCGACCTTGGACTCCACGGACGTGTCCTACTCCGTCACCCAGTTCCCCAACATCTTCGGTAACCACCGGACTCGAGGCGACTCACACTGCTACGTGTTCCCGCACCAGCGCGAACGCGACCCGGACCGGACCCGAGCGGCCCTCGAGTACGCGGCGTGGATGCTGCGCAACAGCCTCTCCTGGTCAGAGGGCGCGGGCCATATTCCGGCCTACCTCCCGGTCGCGGAGAGTGCTGAGTACGACCAGCTGCACCCACAGTCCGAGTACCGCGAGGCAGCCGAGAACGTCCAGTTCGAGCCCGAGGCCTGGTTCAGCGGTTCGGCCGGGCGCCTGCAGGACGACGCCACCGGTCCCCTCACCGCGCTACACCAGGGCACGCAGACGCCCGAACAGGCGCTGGATCAGCTCAAGCGGACCTTCCAGACCATGCTCAACGTCCCGGCACCGGTGTAGGAGACGACCATGACCGAGCGCTCCCGCACCCAGCGCGGCCAGGAGCCCGGATCGTCCGGGCGCCGCCTGGTCGACGTCCGCCGACGACCCAACACCTGGACCGGGCTCTGGTTCGTCCTGCCCTTCCTCGCCTTCTACCTGCTCTTCCTGCTATGGCCCGCGCTCGTGGGGCTCGGTTACAGCTTCACGGACCGCAGTCTTGCCGGAGGGCCCGTCTCCTTCGTCGGTCTCGAGAACTGGAATGAGACCCTCACCGACCCGGCACTTTACGAGTCGCTGTGGAACACACTCGTGTTCACTGTGCTGAGCGTGCCCCTCATGGTCCTGCTGGCTCTCGGGATGGCCCTGCTCACCGACCACGCCCGGCGGCTGGGATGGTTCCTGCGCCTGTCGTTCTTCGCGCCGTTCGTGCTGCCCGTCGCGGTGATGGCCCTCATCTGGGAGTGGATGTACAACCCCAGCCTGGGCCTGTTTAACGGCGTCCTCGGCCAACTGGGGTTCGAGGGCTCTGACTGGCTCTTCAGCGAGAACACAGCCATGGTCTCGGTGGTCATCGCCACCGCTTGGTGGCAGGTCGGGTTCAACTACCTGTTGTATCTGGCCGCCATGCAGTCCATCCCCAAGGACGTGTACGAGGCCGCCTCCATCGACGGCGCTGGCGCCTGGCAGCGCATCGGCCGCATCACCCTGCCGATGCTCACCCGCACCACGGTGCTCATCACCATCCTGCAGCTCATCGGCTCCCTGAGGGTGTTCGAGCAGATCTACCTGATGACCGGTGGAGGTCCGAACTTCGCCACTCGCACAGTGATTCAGTACATCTACGACTCCGGGTTCGTCGGACTCCGCATCGGACTGGCCTCGTCCATGGCCTACGTGTTCATGGTCCTGATCATCCTCGCCTCCGTGGCGCAGTTCCGCCTCTTCTCCCGGAAGGAGGGGTGACATGGCTACCACCACGGATCATCCCGCACCGACCACCGTCGTCGAGCGTCCCGGAGTCGTTCGTCCCCGACCCAGGCCCAACACGGGCCGGATCGCCCTGTACACGGTCGCCGTCCTTGCTGCACTGCTCTGGCTCGTCCCGCTTCTGTGGTCGTTCGCGACCTCGATCAAGCCCGAGGGCGAGACCACAGTCATGCCCCCGGCTTGGTTCACCGCCAACCCCACCTTCGAGGCCTACGCGGAGGTGCTCGGTCGCGGCGACATCATCCGCTGGACGGTGAACTCGTTCGTCACCACCTCGATGGTCACCGTCATGACCCTCATCGTGTGCGTGCTGGCGGCCTACGGGTTCTCCCGCTTCGACTTCCGCGGCCGCGGGTGGCTGTTCGCACTGATCATCGGTGGGATCCTCATCCCGCCACAGACCCTGATCGTGCCCCAGTTCGTCCTCATGACCCAGCTCGGCATGGTGGATACCTACTGGGGTATCGCCCTGCCCCAGGTCGTCGCTCCCGTGTTCGTGTTCATCCTCAAACGGTTCTTCGACGCCATCCCGCGCGAGTACGAGGACGCCGCGAAGATCGACGGAGCCGGTCCCGTCCGGATCCTGTGGAACGTCATGCTGCCGTTGTCCCGCCCCATCCTGGCGGCGGTCGGCATCTTCACGTTCATCGGCGCTTGGAACAACTTCCTCTGGCCGTTCTTGGTCACGACCGATCCCGACACGATGACCCTCCCGGTGGGTCTGGGCACCGTCGCGGGTGACTACGGCATCCAGTACGCCCAGGTCATGGCCTCGGCGGTCCTGGGAGCCATCCCGTTGCTGATCGTCTTCCTGTTGTTCCAGCGGCACATCGTCACCGGTGTCGCCGGAGCCGGGATCAAGGGTTGAGAGGACAGAACCCGTGAGATTCTCCATGCTTCACACCTCGACCGTGCTCAGCGCCGCCGCCCTCCTGCTCACCCTGGCGGTCCCCGCCGCCGGAGCCGAGGACTGGGACCGTCCGCCGAACAACCCCGGCATGCCCGTGGCCGGACACCAGCCCGACGACATCCACCCCTTCGCCGGCGGACTGCGCGTCCACGACCCCGTCCTGTACACGGAAGGGGACGACTGGTACGTCCTCGGCACCGGTAACGCCGAGATCAACGACGGCACCATCCAGATCCGCCACTCACCGGACGGCGAGCACTGGACCTACACCGGCACCGTCTGGGACACCATCCCCGACTGGGTCCGCGAGGCCGTGCCCGGAGTCGAGACGCTCTGGGCCCCCGAACTCTTCGAGTCCGGCGGTACCTACTACATGTACTACGCGGCTTCCACGTTCGGTGACAACCGCTCCGTCATCGGCCTGGCCACCAACACCACCCTCGACCCCGAAGACTCCGACTACGAGTGGGTCGACCGAGGCCAGGTGGTGGAGTCGAACAGCGACGACAACTTCAACGCCATCGACCCCAGCATCATCGAGGACTCCGACGGCCGCCACTGGATGACCTTCGGCTCCTACTGGAGCGGGATCCACCTCGTCGAACTCGACTGGCCCGACGGGACGGTCGCCGACGGGGCCGAGATGCTCCACCTGGCCGACCGGCAGGAGCCGCCCAACGCGGTGGAAGCCCCCAACATCGTCCACCGCGACGGCTACTACTACCTGTTCACGTCCTGGGACACCTGCTGCGAGGTCGGCGCCGACTACAAGGTCACCGTCGGTCGGGCCACCGACGTCACCGGTCCCTACACCGACGCCGACGGGGTGCCCCTCCTCGAGGGCGGCGGCACGCTCCTCGTCGGGGAGGAGGGCACCATCAGCGGTTCCGGGGGCCAGGCCGTCGACGGCGACGTGCTCGCCTACCACTACTACGACAGCGACCTCGGCCCCGACTTCGACTTCCGCCTGGCCCTGCGCACCCTGACGTGGACCGCCGACGGCTGGCCCCAGGTCGACTGAGCCGGACCCGCTCCGCAGACCCCGCAGCACCACCGACCACCGACACCACCGGAAGCGCAGCACCGACCGGCAGCGCACAGAACCGATGGAAACCAAAGGAGAACCGCGTATGCTCCACGCCTCCCTGACCGCCGACCCTGCTCAGACCGTCGGCCCCGTGCACCGCCGCACCTTCGGCTCCTTCGTCGAACACATGGGCCGCTGCGTCTACACCGGCATCTACGAACCGGGACACCCCACCGCCGACGACAACGGCTTCCGCCGCGACGTCGCCGACCTGGTACGGGAACTGGGTGTCACCACCGTGCGCTACCCGGGCGGCAACTTCGTCTCCGGGCACCGCTGGGAGGACGGCATCGGCCCCAAGGACCGGCGCCCGGTCCGCCGCGACCTGGCCTGGCACAGCATCGAGACCAACCAGTTCGGGCTCGACGAGTTCATGACCTGGTGCCGAGACCTCGGCATCGAACCCATGATGGCGGTCAACCTCGGCACCCGAGGCCTCCAAGAGGCCCTGGACCTGCTGGAGTACGCCAACCATCCCAGCGGCACCCACCTGTCCGACCAAAGGGTCGCCAACGGCCACGCCCGACCCCACGACATCCGCATGTGGTGCCTCGGCAACGAGATGGACGGCCCTTGGCAGATGGGCCACCTCGACGCCCGCTCCTACGGGCGCAAGGCCGGACAGGTCGCCCGGGCCATGCGGATGGCCGACCGCGACCTCGAACTGGTCGTCTGCGGCAGCTCGGGTTCGACGATGCCCACGTTCGGGGCGTGGGAGGACACCGTCCTGGAGGAGACCTACGACGCCGTCGACTACATCTCCCTGCACGCCTACTACGAGGAGCGGGACGGTGACCTGGCCTCCTTCCTCGCCTGCACTACCGACATGGACCACTTCATCGACTCGGTGGTCGCCACGGCCGACGCTGTCGGGGCCCGGCTGCGCAATCCCAAGCGCATCCAGCTCTCCTTCGACGAGTGGAACGTCTGGTACCTGGACCGCCACCGCGAACTCGCCGAGCAGCAGCCCACCGACGACTGGCAGGTCGCCCCGCGCGTCATCGAGGACCAGTACAGCGTCGCCGACGCGGTGGTGGTGGGCAACATGCTCATCAGCCTCCTGCGGCACAGCGACCGCGTCACCGCCGCCAGCCAGGCGCAGCTGGCCAACGTCATCGCCCCGATCATGACCGAACCCGGCGGCCCCGCCTGGCGCCAGACCATCTTCCACCCCTTCGCCCTGACCGCCGCTGCAGCCCGCGGGCAGGTGCTCCACACCGGCGTCGAGGCCCCGGTCCACGAGACCAAGGGCTACGGCGAGGCCCCGCTTCTGGACGCGGTCGTCACCCACGACGAGGAGCGGGGCACCGCCTCGCTGTTCGTGGTCAACCGCTCCACCGACCAGCCCCTCACCCTCGACGCCGATCTGCGCGGCTTGGACCCCACCGCCGTCACCGAGGCCCAGACCCTCGGCGGCGACGACCCCTACGCCGCCAACACCATGGACGCCCCCGACCGGGTCGTCCCGCGACCGGCCAAGGACGTGCGCTTGGAGGACGGCAGGCTCACCGCCGTTCTCCCGCCCGTCTCCTGGTCGGCCATCACCCTCTCGACAGGCCACAACTGACCGGACCCCGGCAGGGGCGCGCCGTGCGCCCCTGCCGGGACCGGAGAGGTGAGGAAGCATGCCCCGCCAGAAACCCCTCCCACCCACCGCACCCCTGACTCCCATCGCGGCCGCGCTCGGCGCGGCCCTCCTGCTCAGCGCCTGCGGCGGCGTCGGCGACGCCGCCCAACCCTCAGGGGACGAGGGCGTCATCGGTATCGCCATGCCGACCCAGTCCTCCGAGCGCTGGATCAACGACGGCGCCAACATGGAGTCCGAGCTGGAGGAGCGGGGCTACGGCGTCGACCTCCAGTACGCCGAGGACGTCGTGGAGGACCAGGTCTCCCAGATCGAGAACATGATCACCCGCGGCGCGGACGTGCTCGTCATCGCCTCCATCGACGGCGAGGCGCTCGGCGACGTGCTCGACATGGCCGCATCCGACGACATCCCGGTAATCGCCTACGACCGGCTCATCATGGGCAGCGAGAACGTCGACTACTACGCCACCTTCGACAACTACGGGGTGGGCGTGCTCCAAGGCGAGTACATCGAACAGGCCCTGGACCTGGAGAGCGAGGAGGGCCCGTTCAACATCGAGCTCTTCGGCGGCTCGCCCGACGACAACAACGCCTACTTCTTCAACGACGGCGCGATGTCGGTCCTGGACCCCCACATCGACGACGGAACGCTCGAGGTGGGCAGCGGGCAGACCTCCATGGAGCAGATCGCCACCCAGCGCTGGGACGGCGCCCTCGCCCAGTCCCGGATGGACAACCTGCTCAGCTCCAACTACGGAGACGCCGAACTGCACGCGGTCCTCTCACCCTTCGACGGCATCAGCCTCGGCGTGATCGAGTCCCTGCGCGCGGTCGGCTACGGCGACGAGGACCTGCCGCTGCCCGTGGTGACCGGGCAGGACGCCGAGGTCGCCTCGGTGAAGTCGATCATCGCGGGGGAGCAGACCCAGACCGTCTTCAAGGACACCCGGGAGCTGGCCGCCCGGACCGTGGCGATGGTGGAGGCGATCACCGGCGACGAGGAGGTGGAGGTCAACGACACCGAGAGCTACGACAACGGGGCCAAGGTCGTGCCCTCCTACCTCCTGGATCCCGTGTCGGTCGACGCCGACAACTACCACGAGGTCCTGATCGGGAGCGGCTACTACGAGGAGTCGGATCTCGAATGAGCGAGAAGGAGGCCGGGCCCGCCCCACGCGGCGGGCCCCTCCTGCTGATGCGCGGCATCCGCAAGGAGTTCCCCGGAGTCACAGCACTGGACGGCGTCGACCTCCGCGTGGACCACGGCAGGGTCCACGCCCTGATGGGCGAGAACGGGGCAGGCAAGTCCACCCTGATGAAGATCCTGAGCGGGGTCCACCCGACCGGCTCCTACGTCGGCGAGGTCCTGGTGGACGGTGAGACCTGCGACTTCTCCAGGGTCGGAGACAGCGAACGCGCGGGCATCGCCATCATCCACCAGGAGCTCGCCCTCATCCCCCAGCTGTCGGTCAGCGAGAACATCTTCCTGGGCCACGAACGCTCCCGCCGCGGCGTGGTCGACTGGGGTGCCACCCACGCCCAGGCCCGCGAGCTGCTGCGCCGGGTGGGTCTGGACGAGAACCCCGCCACTCCCGTCCACGCGCTCAGCGTCGGCGCGCGCCAACTCGTCGAGATCGCGAAGGCCCTGGCGAAACGGGTCCGGCTCCTGATCCTGGACGAGCCGACCTCGGCGCTGAACGAGGCGGAGAGCGACCGGCTGCTCGAACTCCTGCTGGGCCTGCGTGAACAGGGTGTGACCTGCATCCTCATCTCGCACAAGCTGGGCGAGGTCGTGCGGGTGTGCGACGAGATCACCATTCTGCGGGACGGCCGCGCCGTCGAGACCCTGTCCGTGGAACGGGACGGACAGGGGCGCCCCTCGGTCGACGAGGACCGGATCATCCGGGGCATGGTCGGCCGCGACCTGGACCAGCGCTACCCGGACGCCTCCGGCGAGGTCGGCGAGGTGCGCTTCGAGGTCCGGGACTGGACGGTGCTGCACCCGACCCAGGCGGGGAGGCTCATGGTCGACGGAGCGGGCATCACCGTCCGCCGGGGCGAGATCGTGGGCTTGGCAGGCCTGATGGGCGCCGGACGCACCGAGTTCGCGATGAGCCTCTTCGGACGCTCCTACGGTCGCCGTGTCCGAGGGCGCCTGCTCAAGGACGGCCGGGAGCTCGACACCTCCAGCGTGACGGACGCGATCCGCGGCGGGATCGCCTACGTCCCCGAGGACCGCAAGACCCTCGGTCTCGTCCTGGACGACGACATCCGCCACAACACCACCATGGCCGCCCTGGGCCGGGTGTCCGAGCGCGGGGTGATCGACCCCGGCCTCGAGGCGGTGGAGGCCGGGCGGATGAGCGACCGGATGCGGGTGCGCAGCCACGGGACGACCCAGACCGTCCGGACGCTCAGCGGCGGCAACCAACAGAAGGTCGTGCTCGGCAAGTGGATGTTCACCCGGCCCGAGCTGCTCATCCTCGACGAGCCCACCCGGGGCATCGACGTCGGGGCCAAGTACGAGCTGTACCTGATCGTGCGCGGTCTGGCCGCGGAGGGCGCCTGCGTGCTGCTGATCTCCTCCGAACTCCCCGAGGTCCTCGGCATGAGCGACCGGATCTACACGATGAGCGAGGGCCGGATCACCGGTGAGGTCCCGGGCGAAGAGGCCGACCAGGAGGGACTCATGCGGCTGATGACCCGTACCCGGGAAGACGGCCCGACCGACGAAGGGGGGCCGCGATGAGGACACGCGTCTCCAGGATCAGCACGGCGCTCTTGCGCGACAACGCCCGCCAGTACGGGATGGTCATCGCCCTGATCGCCATCATCGTGCTCTTCCAGATCCTGACCGGCGGGCTGCTCCTGCGACCGCTGAACATCACCAACCTCATCATGCAGAACTCCTACGTCCTGATCCTGGCGATCGGCATGATGATGGTCATCATCACCGGCCACATCGACCTGTCGGTCGGGTCGGTGGTCGCCTTCACCGGCGCGGTGTCGGCGATCATGCTCACCTCGTGGGGTCTGCCCACGGTGGTCGTGGTGCCCGTCGCACTCCTGCTCGGCGCGCTCATCGGTGCCTGGCAGGGCTTCTGGGTCGCCTACGTCCGGGTCCCGGCGTTCATCGTCACCCTCGCGGGAATGCTCATCTTCCGAGGGGCGACCCTGGCCGTCCTGGGCGGAGAGTCCGTGGCGCCGCTGCCCACCTCCCTGCGCGGTATCGCCAGCGGCTTCCTGCCCGGTATGGGTGATTTCAGCCTCCACCTGCCGACGCTGCTCCTGGGCGCGGCGGGTGCGGCCGCTCTCGTGTGGATCCAGTGGCGCTCGCGCGCCCGGGGCCGCAGGCACGGGCTTCCCGTGCCGCCCGCGGCGGCCACCGCCGCGGCCTCGGCCGCCACCGTCGTGGTCATCATGGTCTTCGCGTACGTGCTCGCCTCCTACAACGGACTTCCCGTCGTGGGTGTGCTCCTGATCGCGCTCATCGTCGGGTACGCGTTCGTGATGCGCTCCACCACCGCGGGACGCCGCGTGTACGCGGTGGGCGGCAGCGAGCAGGCCGCCGCGCTCTCGGGGATCAGGACCCAGCGCACGACCTTCTGGGTGTTCGTCAACATGGGTGTGCTCTCCGCCCTGGCGGGGGTCGTCTTCACGGCCCGGCTCAACGCCGCCACCCCGGGCGCGGGCACCATGTTCGAACTCGACGCCATCGCGGCGGCCTTCATCGGCGGCGCGTCCGCCGGGGGAGGGGTGGGCACCGTCATCGGCGCCGTCATCGGTGCCCTGGTCATGGGTGTGCTCAACAACGGCATGTCCCTGATCGGGCTGGGCGTCGACTGGCAGCAGCTCATCAAGGGCCTGGTGCTGCTCCTCGCGGTCGCCTTCGACATCTACAACAAGCGTCGTGTCTCCGGGGTGAACTACTCTGAAGACCGTGGCAGGACGGATCAAAGACGAAGACATCGCCCTGGTGCGTGAACGCACCCCCATCGCTGACGTGATCGGTGAGTACCTCCAGCTGACCAACGCCGGAGGGGGCTCGCTCAAGGGGTTGTGCCCCTTCCACGACGAGAAGTCCCCGTCCTTCAACGTCACCCCGGCCAAGAACCTCTACTACTGTTTCGGCTGCGCCGAGGGCGGGGACGTCATCTCGTTCGTGCAGCAGATCGACGGCCTCAGCTTCACCGAGGCCGTGGAGTCCCTGGCGCAGCAGACCGGGATCGTGCTCCGGTACGAGGAGGGCGGCGGCCGCAGCACGTCCCGCCGGGACGAGGGCAAGCGCAAGCGGCTGCTGGACGCGCACAGGGCCGCCGCGGAGTTCTACGCCGAACAGCTCCTCTCGCCCGGGGCGGCGACCGCGCGGCAGTTCCTGACCGACCGCGGTTTCTACCGGCCGCACGCCGAACGCTTCGGTCTGGGCTACGCACCGGCCGGCTGGGAGAACCTCACCGCCCACCTGCGCGGGAAGGGCTTCACCGACGCCGAGCTCATCGAGGGCGGCCTGGCCAGTCAGGGGCGGCGCGGCGCCTACGACCGGTTCCGCAACCGGCTGCTCTGGCCGGTGCGCGAGGTCACCGGGGAAGTGGTCGGTTTCGGCGCGCGCAAACTCAACCCGGAGGAGGACGGGCCCAAGTACCTCAACTCCCCCGAGAGCCCCATCTTCCACAAGAGCCGCCTGCTCTACGGCTTGGACCTGGCCAAGCGGGAGATCTCGCGGCAGGGCAAGGCCGTGCTGGTCGAGGGCTACACCGACGTGATGGCCTGCCATGACGCGGGGGTCACCACGGCGGTGGCCACCTGCGGTACGTCCTTCGGCGAGGACCACTTGAAGATCCTGCGCCGGATGCTGCACGGCCGGTCGAACCACGAGACCAAGGTCGTGTTCACCTTCGACGGTGACAAGGCGGGGGAGAAGGCGGCGGTCCGGGCCTTCGCCGAGGAGCACGGCTTCACCTCCGAGACCTACGTCGCGGTGCAGAAGGACGGGCTCGACCCCTGCGACCTGCGTCAGCAGGAAGGCCCCGCGGCCGTCGAGCACCTGGTCGAAAACGCGACCCCGCTGTACAAGTTCATGATCCGCAAGACCTTCGAGAACTACGACCTGTCCACCGCGGAGGGCCGGATCGCCGCCCTGGACGCTGCCGCCCCCGTGGTGGCCAGCATCCGCAACGAGGGCACCCGCGAGGTCTACGCCAAGGATCTCGACCGCTGGCTCGGATTCATGGACGAGTCCTTCGTGCGGCGCCGCGTCCGTCAGCACATGGGCCGGGGCAGGGCCCAGGGCGAAAACCGTGCTCCGGCGGCCCAGCCGGCCCCCGCGCCGGAGGCCCGGGAGGCCCCGTACAACCTCAACGACCCCTCCGTGCAGCGGGAACGCCAGGCCCTCAAACTCGCGATCAAGTACCCCCACCTGGCCCGGGGCTTCGACGGGCTCACCGAGGAGGACTTCACCGTCCCCCAGCACCGGGCCGTGTTCACACTCGTCCGGGAGCAGGGCGGGGTCGACGCGGTCACCGACTCGGGGGCCTGGCCGCTCGTCCTGCGCGACGCCGCTCCGAACGAGGCTCAGCGGGATTTCGTCACGCGCTTGGGTGTAGAGGAGATGGAGTTCTATGGAGAACTTGACGAGCATTTCGCCCGACAAATGCTGAGCACAATCAAGGAGCATTCCATCAACCGGCGGGAGTCAAACCTCAAATCCCAGCTCCACCGGATTGACCCGGCCGCCGAACCCGAGGAACACAACCGGCTCTTCGTCGAACTCATGCAGCTCAGCCAGCAACGACGGGCCCTTCGGGAGGCCGAGGCTGAGGGTATGTAGCAGGAGGGTGACAATAGTAGTTCTCCCTATGGGGGAAGGTCTGTGGGCACAATGTAGTGGTGGCTCCCACAGTTGTGACCAACGAAATACCACCTATTCGTCAGGTGGTCCGCCTACTCCCTGACTCGAGCCGGGGACCAGTAAGTCGTGGGGAGGTCGCGTCGGCGTTGGAACGCCTGGACGCGCCCCCCGACTCCCTGGATCAGACCATCACCGACCTGGCCCGCGCCGGGGTCGACGTGGCCGACCCGGAGGAGGCGGTGGCCCCCGTCGACACGGGCCGCCGCTCCGGCTCCGATCTGGTCCGCCTGTACCTGCGCGAGATCGGCCGTGTCCCGCTGCTCAGCGCGCGGGAGGAGGTGGACCTGGCGAAAGCCATCGAGGTGGGCCTGTACGCGCAGCGCCGAGACCCCTCACTCGGCCTCTGCGGAGCGGACGAGCTCGCCGCCCTCGCGGACGAGGGCAGACGCGCCAAACGGCGCCTCATCGAGTCCAACCTCCGCCTGGTGGTGTCGATCGCCAAGCGCTACATGGGGCGGGGGCTCCTCTTCCTGGACCTGATCCAGGAGGGCAACCTCGGCCTGATCCGCGCGGTGGAGAAGTTCGACTACACCAAGGGGTTCAAGTTCTCCACGTACGCCACGTGGTGGATCCGCCAGGCGGTCACCCGTGCCATCGCCGACCAGGCCCGCACCATCCGCATCCCCGTGCACATGGTCGAGACCATCAACAAACTCGTACGGGTGCAACACCAGCTGCACCAACAACTCGGCCGTGAACCCAGCGTCGCCGAGATCTCCTCCGCCGCCGGATTCGGCGGAGAGCGCGTCCTGGAGATCCAGCGCATCGCCCGCGAACCCGTCTCCCTCCAAGCTCCCATCGGCGACGAGGAATCCGACTTCGGAGACTTCATCGAGGACTCGGACGCCGTGATACCGGTGGAGGCGGCCGCCTTCAGCCTCCTGCAGGAACAGCTACGGGTGCTCCTGGGAGACCTCTCCGAACGCGAGCAGCGGATCATCCGGCTGCGCTTCGGACTGGTCGACGGGCGCCCGCGCACACTGGAGGAGGTCGGGTGCGAATTCGGTGTGACCAGGGAGCGGATCCGCCAGATCGAGGCGAAGACCCTGGCCAAGCTCCGGCACCCGTCGCGGGCGGGCGCACTGAAGGAATTCCTCCGAGGCGGCTGAGCGAGGCAGCTGGGTTCCGTATGGGACCGCCGGGTCCCGTGTGGCGTACACGGCGGGTGACCACCCGTGAGTGCTGCTGAGGCTCCAATAACGTATGGGGAGCCCCTTGGGTTCCCTGACGTCCGGAAACGGCCTGATGTGGCCGACATGGGACGAACACCCGGTCCGGAAGCGGTGCTGCCCCTACGGTCGAGGTGTGAACCCCAATCCGACCTCGCCGAAGCCCAAGACATCCTTCGGGCGGCGTCCGATGCTGGTCCTGGGCGCGGCCGCCGTCGCCGTCGTGCTGCTCGTGGGCACCTTCGTGATCATCAACCGGAGCGAACCCGAACGCATCGGGTACTTCGCCGACTGGAACGTGGCCAACCGCAGCTACACCATCAACGAACTGCGGGCCAGCGGTGCCCCCGCCGACCTCACCAGACTCATGTGGGCCTTCGGCGACATCAACACGGACGGGCTCTGCCACATCCCCGAGGACAGCCACGACCAGCCCTGGGAGCTGTACCAGCGCCGCTACGACGCCGACGAGAGCGTCAGCGGCGAGGCCGACGAGTACGAGCAGGAACTGGCGGGCAGTCTCAACCAGCTGCGCATGCTCCGCGAGGAGTACCCCGACATGGGCGCCAGCCTCTCCCTGGGAGGGTGGAACTGGTCGGTGAACTTCTCCACCGCGGCCCGCACCGAGGAGTCCCGCGAAGAGTTCGTGGCCTCCTGCCTGGACCTGTGGCTCCGCGGTGACCTGCCGGTTCGCGGCGACGAACCCCAAGGCGGCGAGGGTTCGGCCGCGGGTGTCTTCGACGGTATCGACCTGGACTGGGAGTGGCCGGGCGGTGAGGGGCTCGAGGAGAACATCGAGCACCCCGACGACCCGGAGAACTTCACCCTGCTGGTCGCCGAGTTCCGCCGCCAGATGGACGAGCTCTCCAGCGAGACCGGGGACGACTACGTCCTGTCCGTCTCGCTGCCCGGGGGCGCGTCGCTCACCGAGGCCTACGAGCCGGAGATCTTCGACCACGCCGACTTCGCCACCGTGCAGGGGTACGACTTCGCCGGCCCCTGGAACGAGCGCACCACGCACCACTCCAACCTCCACCGGCCCGAGTACAACGAGGACGCCAACAGTGTCAACCAGGCCGTTCAGCGCTACCTCGACCTGGGCGCGGAACCGGAGCAGCTGGTGATGGGCATCCCCGCCTTCGGCCGCGGCTGGCAGGGCGTCCCCGCCGAGGACTCCGGCCGCAACCAGGAGGCCGACGGCCCGGCCGAGGACGACTACGACGGCCCCACCCGGACCTTCGCCGAACTCGAGGAGATGGACGGCCGCCGCTTCCTCGACGAGGACTCGGGTTCGTACTGGGTCTACGACGGAGACGAGTGGTGGACCTACGACAACCCTGAGGTGATCGCCCTCAAGGGCGAGTACGTCCAGGACCACGACCTGGCCGGGATGATGGTCTGGAACCTCGACATGGACCCCAACGGCGACCTGATCCGCGCCATGCGGGACTCCCTCGACTAAGCCTGCTCAGGGCGGGCGGACCGCGCCGCGACCGGACCCGGCCCAGAGCGGGGCGACCGCGCCGCGTGCCGTGGTTGCCACGCCGCCACCGGCCGCGACACGCTGTGGTCATGGCCGACCCGCACAGCACCACCACACGCCCGGATCTCACCGCGCTCCACCGGGACCTGGAGGACAGCGTCCAAGGGATTGTCGCCCTCGACGCGGGCACGCTCGCCCTGTACACCTCCGACGCCTCCAACTACCGCCGCGTCCCGCTCGCGGTGGTCATCCCCGAGACCGTTGACGACTGCGTCGCCGCCGTCCGCGCCTGCGCTGCGCACGGGGTCCCGATCGTCCCCCGCGGCGGGGGCACCTCCATCGCCGGGAACTCCATCGGCACCGGCGTGGTCATCGACACCTCCCGCCACCTGCGCGCCGTGGAGCACATCGACCCGGCGGCCCGAACCGCGACCGTCCAGCCCGGCGTCATCCTCGACGACCTGCGCGCGGCCACCGCCGAGCACGGACTCACCTTCGCCCCTGACCCCTCCACCCACAGCCGCTGCACCATCGGCGGCATGATCGGCAACAACGCCTGCGGCTCCCACTCGGTCGCCTGGGGCACCACCGCCGACAACATCGTCTCCCTGGACCTGCTCCTGTCCGACGGCACACGGATCACCGTAGGGTCGGGGCACACCGCCGAGGAGTTCGCCGAACTGGCCGCCCGCCCCGGCCGTGAGGGCCAGATCCACGCCGCACTGGGCCGCCTCGTGGAGACCCACCGCGCCGAGATGCGCACGTCCATGCCGGAGTTCCGGCGGCGCGTCTCCGGCTATGCCCTGGACCGCCTGCTCCCGGAGAAGGGGCGCGACGTCGCCGCCGCCCTCGTGGGCACGGAGGGCACCTGCGCCCTCGTTCTCGGCGCCACGGTCCGGCTGGTCGAGTCACCGCCCGCCCGCGCCCTTGCGGTGCTCGGCTACGAGGACGCGCCTGCCGCCGCCGACGCCGTGCCCGGCCTGTTGAGCCACTCCCCGCTCACCGTCGAGGGCATCAACGACCGCATCGTCGCCGCGCTGGACCGGCACGGGTCCAAGTCACGGGTGCCCCTGCCGCTCGGCGGTGCTTGGCTGCTGGTGGAGATCGCCGGCCAGGACATGGACGGGGCGGCCGCGGCGGCCCAGGCGATGATCGACGCCCTGGACGCCGACAGCCGCCCCAGGGACACTTCCGTGGTGACCGACCCGGCACACCAGAAGGCGCTCTGGCGCATCCGGGAGGAGGGGGCCGGGCTCACCTCCCGGACGCCCACCGGCGCCGAGGCCTGGTCGGGCTGGGAGGACGCCGCGGTGCCGCCCGAGAACCTCGGTGCCTACCTGCGCGACTTCGAGGACCTCATGGCCCGGCACGACCGCTACGGGGTGGTCTACGGCCACTTCGGCGACGGCTGCCTGCACGTGCGCATCGACTTCGAGCTCACACACGAGGCCGGGCGCCGCGAGTACCGCGCCTTCCTGGAGGAGGCCGCCGGGATCGTGGTCCGGCACGGCGGCTCCCTCTCCGGTGAGCACGGTGACGGGCAGGCGCGTTCCGAACTCCTCGCGCGTATGTACCCCGAGAGCCTGATCCGCGCGTTCGGCGAGTTCAAACGGGTCTGGGACCCCGACAACCTGATGAACCCCGGCATCATCGTCGACCCGCTGCCGCTGGACGCCGACATCCGTGTGGCCGACGAACTGCGCACCGAGAACCCGCGCACCGAGCTCCCGCTGGTCTCGGACGTCACCATGGCCTACCCGGAGGACGACGGCGACTTCGCCAAGGCCCTGCGCCGCTGTTCGGGTGTGGGCAAGTGCCGCCGCCAGAGCGGGCCGGGCGTGATGTGCCCCAGCTACCAGGTCACCCAGGAGGAGAAGCACTCCACCCGGGGCCGGGCCCACCTGCTGTTCGAGATGGCCAACGGCGATGTCATCACCGACGGCTGGCGCTCCGAGGAGGTGCGCGAGTCACTGGACCTGTGCCTGTCCTGCAAGGGCTGCCTGAGCGACTGCCCCGTCAACGTGGACATGGCCTCGTACAAAGCCGAGTTCCTGCACCAGCACTACAAGGGGCGGGTGCGCCCGGCCGCGCACTACTCGATGGGGTGGCTGCCGGTGCTGGCCCGCCTGGCTGCCGCGGCCCCCGTGGAGGCCAACCGGGCGGTCCGGCTGCCCGGGGTGTCCTCCCTGGCCAAGCGCGCGGCCGGAGTGGCGGCCGAGCGCGACCTGCCCGCCTTCGCGCGCACCACGTTCACCCGCGCCTTCCGGCGCCGCCTGGCCCGCGGTGAGGGGCGCGCCGGCGGAGCCAAGGTGGTGCTGTGGCCGGATACCTTCGGCAACCTGCTCAACCCGAACGTCCTGGTCTCCGCCGTGCGCGTGCTCGAGGACGCGGGCTTCTCCGTGGTGCTGCCCAAGGGGCAGGTCTGCTGCGGGCTCACCTGGGTCTCCACCGGGCAGCTGGACGTGGCCCGCGCGGTGATGCGCCGCTCGGTGGCCGCCTTGGCGCCCCTGGTGTCCCAGGGGCTGCCGGTGGTGGGCCTGGAGCCGAGCTGCACTGCGGCGCTCAAGCACGACCTGCTGGAGCTTCTGCCGGGGGAGCAGAGCGAGAGGGTGGCGGCGGCCGTGCACACGTTCGCCGGCTTCCTCAACGAATACGCTCCGGACTGGCAACCGCCGCGCGTCTCGGCGTCGGCGCTGGCCCAGGTGCACTGCCACCAGCACGCCGTGATGGGCTTCGACGCGGACCGGGAGCTGATCGCCCGCGCCGGGATCGACGGCGAGGTGCTGGACTCGGGCTGCTGCGGCCTGGCGGGGGACTTCGGTTTCACGGAGGGGCACTACGAGGTGTCGCAGGCGATCGGCGAGCGCGAACTGCTGCCGAGGGTCCGTGCCGCCGACGAGGACACCCTGGTCCTCGCCGACGGCTACAGCTGCCGTACCCAGATCGAGCAGGGGGCGGGGCGCAAGGCCCTGCACCTGGCCGAGGCGCTCGCCCTGGGCCTGGACAAGCGGGTCAGGGCCGCGCGCGGCTGAGCGCTGTCCACAGGGTCCGCACCCGGGACTGGCGCCACGGCCCGGTCCCGGGTTGACTCGATACCGGGGGAGTTTCCGTACCCGCCAGCTCCGTGCTGCCCGCTGCCCGCCGGGCCTAGGCACCTGCCCGCCGGACCCAGGCACTGATCCGGTGGACGGGCACCCCCGTACTCCTGTGGCGCTCAGACGCCCATCTGCTCGTTGAGGAGGGCCAGGGCTCGGGAGACGGCGTCGGAGAGGCGCGGGTCGTCCGGGTCCAGTCCCTCTCCCAGGTGCACGCGCCAGTCGATCTCGGTGCCCAGCGGGGGGCGCCGGGCGACCAGCCGGAAGCCTGTGGCGGACTCGGTGGAGGGGAAGGGCACGAAGCGGTTGACCAGAATGGTGGAGGTGACCCGCTCGGCGACGGTCTCGGCCATGCGCCGGTAGTCCACGGGCTCACCGGTCTGGTCGGTGCGCAGGCGTACCGTGTGTTCCCCGAACCCTTCCTCGATGAACGTGAACGTGTCGGGGCTCCAGCGGGCCTGGTCGATGTCCTGCCAGGGCACGGCGCGCCCCTCGGCCAGGTACAGGGCGAGGGTGGTGGCCACCATAAGGCTGCCCTCAGGGGTGTCGTCGGGGGTGCCGCCCTCGGCCGGTTCGGCGACGGCCACCTGCGCGAGCACGCGCTCGCCCTGTTCCAGCCGGGAACGCACTTGCTCGGGGATGCCCCGACCGAACAGCGCCATCGTCAGACGTCCCGCCCTTGGCCGGGGTCGTTTGCCGGCCGAGTGCCGTTGGCCAGGCTGACCTCCCACTCGATGAGTTCGGCCTCTTCGTCGGTGGGACGGGCGAGGAAGTCGCGCACGGACGTGACGGGCATCGTGGCTACGGCCTTGTCGTAGACGGCCCGGCCGGCCTTGCTGGTCTGGGCGCCGACGACCCCGGCTACTTCCTGTACCAAGGGGCTGTCGGCCACCTTGCGGGCGGTGCGGGAGAGCTGTTCGTAGCGGGCCCTGCCCGCCTTGGCTCCCAGGACGTATCCGATGGCGAGTCCTGCGGCGAAAGTGATCCGGTAGCGCATGGTCCCTGTCCCTCTTTACGGCCTTGGTGACGGTCGGAGTGGTCCGTGCCCCGACGTTACCCTGTCGTGGTTGCGGTCACACGAGCCGACACTGGTCATGAGCACTCTCCAAGCACGCTATTCTGGTGGTGTCGCCGAGGCCGGGATCCGGTTTCGGAAGGCGCGGTCTCGCGTAGCTCAATCGGCAGAGCAGCCGGCTGTTAACCGGCAGGTTACTGGTTCGAGTCCAGTCGCGAGAGCGGGGAGTGGGCCCGTCGGAGAGTTCCGGCGGGCCTTCGTCGTCTCCGGGATGCGCTGTGCGGCTACCGGGGAGCTGCCGAGGGCATTCGGGCCTGTCCAGGTGCAGGACGCCCCGAACAGGGCTCTGCCGGTGCCGGGGTGAGGCCGCGAACAGGGTGAGGTGGCGGACAAGACCGATCCCGGAGCGAAAACGCGTCGCGAGCACCCCTGGGGAGGCGCTATTCTGGTGGTGTCGCCGAGGCCGGGATCCGGTTTCGGAAGGCGCGGTCTCGCGTAGCTCAATCGGCAGAGCAGCCGGCTGTTAACCGGCAGGTTACTGGTTCGAGTCCAGTCGCGAGAGCGGGGAGTGGGCCCGTCGGAGAGTTCCGGCGGGCCTTCGTCGTCTCCGGGACGTGCTGCGTCGTTCCCGGAACCTGCAAGGGCCCCGGGCCGCTGCGGGCGGTGCCGGGGCCCTCGCCCGCTGCCGGGCCCTGGGGCTCCAACGCGGGTACGAGGGTGGTGTACGGACTCAGATCCGGCCCACGCCGCCGATGATCAGCTGTCGGTTGCGGTGCGGCATCTGGTAGCTGCCCGGGACGGGTGGGGCCACCGGCATGGTCCGCCATTTCTGGGCCCGGAGCAAACCCGGGGGTACCGCCTCCCAGCCGTCGAAGAAGGCGGTGATCTCCTGCTCGGTCCGCCAGTATCCGTGTCCCAGCTTCTCCGTGAACAGGCGTTGGAGCCGCTCCGCTCGGAGCGCGTCCTTGGGGTGCCGCCCGGGGTCGGGGCGGCAGTAGTGGCTGAGGACCATGTGGCTGCCGGGGGCCAGGGCGTCGCGCAGGACCGCGATGTTCCGTGCTGCCGCCGCCGCGTCCGAGGTGTGTGAGACGACGCCGGTGAGGATCAGGCCGATCGGCCGGTCCAGGTCGAGGAGGTTGTCGCTCTCGGGATCGTGCAGCAGTCGGGACGTGTGGTCCAGCCCGGCGGATACGGCGGTGGTCGTCCGGCCGTCGCGGATCAGGGCGAGGTGGTGGGCGAGCACCACGGGGTCGTCGCTCGCGTAGACGACACGGGCGTCGGGGTGGCTCTCGTGGGCGATCTCGTGCGGGTCGCCGGGCATGGGCAGTCCGGCACCCACTTGGAGGAACTGCTGGATTCCCAGGTCCGCAGAGAGGTGACGTACGGCGCGCTGGAGGAAGGCGCGCTCGCCCAGGACGATGTCGACGAAGCCCGGGGCCTCACGCTCGGCCAGGGTGGCCAGCTCTCTGTCCACGGCGAAGTGGTCCTTCCCCTTGAGGTGGAAGGAGTGGACCCGCTCGATGCTGGCTCTGGCCAGATTGACGGGCGGCGGGGGTTTGGCCCTGACGTGTTTGTCCCCCGCCTGCCTCAGGAAATCGGGGGAGGTGAAACGAGACATCGCCGTCCTCTTGTCTGAGGTGGGGAAGTGCGGTCGACTCCCAGATTGCCGGATCGTCCCCGAGGGGATCGCGTCAAAGGATTCTATTCCGCGTTGGTCCGCTTGTTAACCGGGTCCAGGATACAGGTAGTAAAAATCGGCGGACGGGGTTGCACGACGTTGCTTCGGGTGGCCCGGCGTGGCCCGTGAAGGTGGGTGTGCTGTGCGTTAGGTCGGCCTTGAGTCGACTAGTGCTTATACACCTAATGTCCATTATGTGAGGAATGGGGTCCAGGCTGCCCGTGCGGGCTCGCCGCCCGGTGCCTGTACCGGAGATTGCGGGCTTCACCGGGGATTCGGCCCGGAGGGCACCGGAGGTCCACGTGGGAGCCGGGGCCGGAAGGAACCGTGCGGAAGGGTTCGGGTGGGGCCCATCCGAAGAGCCCGGGTCGTTGGCCCCGAACGTTTCGGGACCCCCGAAAGGTCGGCCGCGCTATTGGGAAAATGAGTGGCCAATTCCGGCAGCGAACCCGCTGCCAGCGAAAACCCGCGGGAAGACAGCGGGAACATTCGTTTCGGCGGTGCCTGATCCGATACTTGTGGCGGCACTCGGGGCTTTGCTGAAGTGCGGGGAAAAGCTGCCAGCCGGGAGGGGAACGTCCGGGAGGCAACACCCGTCTCGCACGGCCTAGGCCGCCGGGCGGGCGCCCGCCGTTAGCCTTGGGGCATGGACCGTCCCTACACCATCCTGAGCTGCGCGATGTCGGTCGACGGGCGCATCGACGACACCAGCCCCGAACGCCTCCGCCTCTCCAACGAGGCCGATTTCGCCGAGATCGACGAGCTGCGCGCCGGATGTGACGCGATCCTGGTCGGGGCGGGCACCCTCCGTGCCGACAACCCCCGACTCCTCGTGCGCTCGCCGGTCCTGCGCGAGCGCCGCCGCGAACAGGGGCGCACCGAGAACCTGCTCAAGGCAGTGGTCACCCGGGGCGGTGACATCGACCCCGAGGCGCGCTTCTTCACCACCGGCGATGCCGGGGCGGTCGTGTACACGGGCGGTACGGGTGTGGCCACCGCCAACCGCCGCCTGTCCGGGAACCGTCCGCCGTCCGAGCACCCGGAATCCGGTCCGTCCGCCGAGGTCGTCGATGCGGGGGACCCGCCCACGGCGAAGGCGATCCTGGCCGACCTCGCCGACAGGGGTGTCACCCGGCTCCTGGTCGAGGGCGGCGGGCACATCCACACCCTGTTCCTCACCTCGGGACTCGTCGACGAACTCCGGCTGGCCGTCGCGCCGTTCTTCGTGGGTGACGATGACGCCCCGCGCTTCGTCATGCCGGGTGCCTACCCTTTCACCCCGGACGTTCCCATGCGCCTGATGGAGGCGCGTGCCCTGGACGGAGTGGCCGTACTGCGGTACTGCCTCGCTTCGGGGAGGTCCGGGGTGAAGGGGGAACGTGGAGGGTCCGGGGAACCGGGGGATCGGCGTTGAGAGAGGAGACCGGGGCGCACGGCGGACCCGCGCCATCGGAGGGCAGCGCCGACACGTACTGGCTGGAGCGCACCGTGGAGCTCTCCCGCTCCTGCCCGCCCTCGGACACGGCTTTCTCCGTGGGCGCCGTCGTGGTCTCCGCCGAGGGCCGCGTCCTGGGGGAGGGCTACTCGCGTCGCGACGACCCGCACGACCACGCTGAAGAGGTCGCCCTCCGCGGAACCGACCCCGACGACCCGCGGCTCACCGGGGCGACGATGTACACGTCCTTGGAACCGTGCAGCGCCCGTGCTTCGCGTCCCCGTTCCTGCAGTGCGCTCATCCTGACCACACCGATCCCGCGCGTGGTCCTCGCCTGGCGCGAGCCGGCCCTGTTCGTCGACTGCGACGGTGCCGAACGCCTGGCCGAGGACGGTCGCACCGTGGTCGAGCGCCCCGACCTCGCGGCGGGGGTCCGGGAGGTCAACGCGCACCTCCTCGCCTGAGCGAGGTCGATGTCCGGCCCCGTGGAAGTTCGGCGGGGCCGGACATCGACCTAGAGCCGGTTCACGTCGGTGACGTGGATGACTGCGCGTCCTTCCGCGTTGGAGGCGGCCAGGTCCACCTCGGCGCTGATGCCCCAGTCGTGGTCCTCGTCCGGGTCGGCGAGGATCTGACGGACCCGCCAGAAGTCCTTCTCTTCCTCGATGAGGAGCATCTTCGGGCTTCGGGCGTCCGGGCCGATGCCGATCTCGTCGTGCTCGGCGTAGTACGCCTCGACCGCCTCGGCCCACTCCTCGCCGGTCCACTCGTCGTCCTCGGACAGCTTGCCCAAGTCGCCGTAGCGGCGGCGGGCGGCCAGTTCCACGCGGCGGAAGAGCTCGTTGCGGACGAGGACGCGGAAGGCGCGGGAGTTCGCGGTGACGGGGCGTACCGTCTCTTCGACATCGCCGGTCTCGCCCTCGGCCTCCTCCTCGGGGTTGGTGAGCTGCTCCCACTCGTCCAGCAGGCTGGAGTCGACCTGGCGCACCAGCTCGCCGAGCCACTCGATGAGGTCACGCAGTTCCTCGGTCTTGGCGTCGTCGGGCACCGTCTGGTTGAGCGCCTTGTAGGCGCTGGCCAAGTAGCGCAGCACCAGTCCTTCGGAGCGGGCCAGCTCGTAGTAGCCCACGTACTCGACGAAGTTCATCGCGCGCTCGTACATGTCACGGGCGATGGTCTTGGGCCGCAGAGGGTGGTCGCCCACCCACGGGTGCCCGCGGCGGTAGACCTCGTAGGCGTGGTCGAGGAGTTCCTCCAACGGCTTGGGGTACTCGATCTCCTCGAGCCGCTCCATGCGCTCCTCGTACTCGATACCGTCCATCTTCATCTGCTGGACGGCCTCGCCCCGGGCCTTGTTGAGCTGGGCGCCGAGGATCTGGCGCGGGTCGTCCAGGGTGGACTCCACGACCGTGAGCACGTCCAGCGGGTAGGTCGGCGACTCCGCGTCCAACAGCTCCAGGGCGGCCAGCGCGAACGTGGACAGCGGCTGGTTGAGCGCGAAATCGGCTTGCAGGTCCACGGTCAGCCGGGCGGTGCGGCCCTGGTCGTCGGGTTCCGGCAGGGTCTCCACGATCCCGCCGTCCAACAGCGACCGGTAGATGGCGATCGCCTCGTGGATGTGGCGGCGCTGCGTCTTGCGGTCGTCGTGGTTCTCGGTGAGCAGGTGCTTCATGGCGGTGAAGCAGTTGCCGGGGCGGCCGATCACGCTCAGCAGCATCGCGTTGCTCACCCGGAAGCGGGAGTTGAGCGGCTCCGGGTCGGAGTCGATGAGCTTGCGGAAAGTGGCGTCGTCCCAGGCCACGAAACCGTCGGGGGCCTTCTTACGCACCACCTTGCGGCGCTTCTTCGTGTCGTCGCCCGCCTTGGCCAGGGCCTTCTCGTTCTCGATCACGTGCTCGGGCGCCTGGGCGACCACGTTGCCGACCGTGTCGAAGCCCGCGCGTCCGGCGCGTCCGGCGATCTGGTGGAACTCACGCGCGCGCAGCCTGCGCACCCGGACCCCGTCGTACTTGCTCAGCGCCGTGAACAGCACGGTGCGGATGGGCACGTTCACGCCCACACCGAGGGTGTCCGTACCGCAGATGACCTTGAGCAGTCCGGCCTGCGCCAGCCGTTCGACCAGGCGACGGTACTTGGGCAGCATCCCGGCGTGGTGGACGCCGATGCCGTGCCGAACGTACCTGGACAGATTGCGGCCGAACTTGGTGGTGAAGCGGAAGTTGCCGATCTCCTCGGCGATCTTCGCCTTCTCCTCCTTGGTGCACATGTTGATGCTCGTCAACGACTGTGCGCGCTCCACGGCCTGCGCCTGGGTGAAGTGCACGATGTACACGGGCGCGTCGCCGTTGCCGAGGAGCTCCTCGAGGGTCTCGTGCAGCGGGGTGGCCCGGTAGTCGTAGTAGAGGGGGACGGGGCGCTCGGCGGAGGCGACGACCGCGGTCGACCGTCCGGTGCGCTTCTCCAGGTCCTCCTCGAACCGGCTGACGTCGCCGAGGGTGGCCGACATCAGCAGGAACTGCGCCTGCGGCATCTCCAGCAGGGGCACCTGCCACGCCCACCCGCGGTCGGGTTCGGCGTAGAAGTGGAACTCGTCCATGACGACGGTGTTGATGTCGGCATCCGTGCCCTCGGCCAGAGCGATCTGGGCGAGGACCTCGGCCGTGCAGCACACGATGGGCGCGTCGGCGTTGACGCTGGCGTCGCCGGTCATCATGCCGACGTTCTCGGTGCCGAAGATCTTGCACAGGTCGAAGAACTTCTCCGACACCAGCGCCTTGATGGGCGCGGTGTAGAACGCGCACTCGTCCCGTGCCAGGGCGCCGAACAGAGCGCCGGTGGCGACCATGCTCTTGCCGGAACCGGTGGGGGTGCTGAGGATGACGTTCGACCCGGAGACGACCTCGATGAGGGCCTCCTCCTGGTGCGGGTAGAGGGTGAGGCCCCGATCCTCGGCCCACAAAGCGAACGCCTCGAAGAGGGAGTCGGGTTCTGGTTCGGCCGGAAGTACATCGATGAGACTCACGGTCTCTATACTGCCCGCTCTCCGACCCCTTTCGGGACACGGCGGGGTATTGGACCCCTCACCGGCCCGGTAGGCCCGCTCGGGGGCTGGTCAGAATGCCGGGTCGTCCCGTTCCCCGCGGTGGGCCCGGTTCCCCCGCCCCCGGCGGGCGACGAGTGCGCCGAGCCTGGCCAGGTCGCGTTCCCCGCGGTGCTGACGGATGTAGGCGGCAAGGTCGGCGGCGGCTGCGATGTGCTGGGGGTCCGGGGAGCCGGACTCGGGCCCGAGGACCTCGTCAGCGTGCCGGATCACCGACCAGCAGGCCTCCGCCACGACCGACCTGGTGCGCAGGGCGCGCGTGGCGGCCAGATTCTCGTGGTCCTCGGGATCCTGGTCCACCGCCCCAGCCGCCAGCCGCAGGACGGCCCGCGCGGCGCACAGGTCGCGTTCGACCGCGCCGAAATGTGCTCGGACGTACGGGTCGCAGTCCTCGGCCGAGGCCCGCACCGCGAGCGTGTCCGCCAAGGCGCGCGCCCCGCCGTACCAGCACGCCGCCACACCGGCGCTCGCGTGGTGGAAACCGGGACGCTTCGCGTAGTCCTCCGCGGTGCAGAGCAGGACCGCGGGAACGTCGTCGAAAGTCAGGGCGAGGATATCGTTGGAGGCCATCTCAGACGTGGTCCGTCCGGGGAAGGCCGTGGTGTCCTGGTTGCCCACCACGAACAGTCCCTGCTCCCCGGACTCGAGCCCGGCCGTCACCAGCGCGTGCGTGCAGGTTCTGGCCCCCGCGCAGAACCCCTTTGTGCCGGTGAGCGACCAGCGCTTGCCGTTCTTCCGTGCGGTGAGCTCGTACCGGGCCGACCGGTCCGTCCAGACGCCCCAGATCTGCGCCGTCCCGCTCGCGGGAACCCCCAGTTCCGCCATGATCGCCTGGGCGTTGCTGTGCCCCTCGGCCAGGCGGGCGAGCGGGAGGTCGCGGCACGCGAGTCGGCGCAGGGCCTCCCACCGCTCCCAGGTGTTCCCCTGTCCGGGGAGGGGGAGGGTGAGGTTTCCCCTCTCGATTTCCCGGATCAGCGCTTGGGCGGTGGAACGCCACCGTTGACCGGCTCCTCCGGGAGGCGGCACGGGTGGCGGTCCGAGGACTTTGCGCGCTGCCTGTGCCGCGGGTTCGGTGGTGGTCATCTGGAATCCCCCGTTCAGCGGCTGTGTGGTGCATCCGCTGCCCGGGAGATTCCGGACTCAAACGACAAAAGGGTCGCAGGGCGGGCCGTCCGGCGACCCGCCCCGGCCAGGTCCGTCAGACGCTCTTCCTCGGGAAATCGCCGGTGTGCACGATCTCCTCCGCGAGGTCGCGCAGCTTGGTGTTCAGGTTCTGGGAGGCCTTGGCCAGCAGGGCGAAGGCCTGTTGGCTGGTGAGCTTGTACCGCTCCATGAGGATTCCGGTCGCCTCGCCGATCCGCTCGCGCGTTCGGATGGCGTCGCGCAGGGACTCGTCGTTCTGGGCGCTGGAGAGTGCCACGGCCGCGTGCGCGGCGAGGATCTCGCCGACCCGGGCCGACCCCTCGTCGAACGCGCCGGTCTCCGTCGAGTAGAGGTTCAGCCCGCCCAGGACCTCGCGCCTGGTGAACAGCTGTGCCGACATCATGCCGCGCATGCCCAGTCCAGCAACGCCTTCCACGAAGTCGGGCCACCTCGGCTCTGCCAGGGTGTCGTGGATGAAGTAGACTTTCCGGTCGCTGATCGCCTCCAGGCAGGGGCCTTGGCGCGTCGTGTACTGCAGCTGGTCCGCCTCCCCGACGACGGGGTGGGTGGAGGCCGCAGTGGTGATGCTGCCGCCAGGGTGCAGCACCGAGATGCCCGCGAACTCGCATCCGTCGATCTCGCTGACCGCGAGCTGGGCGATCTCCTCCAGGGTCGACTGGACCGACTCCTTGTCCAGCAGGTCCCTCGCGAAGTCAGCGAAGGCGCTGGACAGGTCTTTCCGTGGGTTCGTCAACCTGCTCCTCCTGAGCTCCCGGTACTGCCGCTCGCTGATCGGAGACGGCCGATGCCGGGGATGGCTTCCCATCGTCCACTACGTGCCCACGCGTGGCAACGCGATCCACCGGGCTCGGGGACGTACAGACCGGCGCTTCCTGTTTGATCTCCGTTGGACCGGGTAGTAAGGCACCAGGTCCGACAGCGCGGCCTTCTCGACACTGCCTTGCCCTCGCGGCGGCGGGATGGCCAGGAGGACCGTTATGAACCGCTCAGCACGGGCCACACTCCCCACCACGGGGAACACCCCCGTGGACGGGGAAGCCGAGGACATGCTCTCGAAGCTGCGCGGCCTGCCGCGCGACGGCAGTACCGCGCGAGAGCTCCGGAGCCGTATCGCGCACCTCCACACCAAGGTCGTGTTCAGGGAGGCCGGACGCTACCGCAACCGGGGCGTCGACACCGAGGAGCTCCGCCAGATCGCCTCGCTCGGCCTGATGAAGGCCATCGCCGGGTTCGACCCGGGCCACGGGAAACGGTTCGTCTCCTACCTGCTGCCCACCGTGAGCGGGGAGATCAAGCGCCACTTCCGGGACAACGTGTGGGCGGTCCACGTGCCCAGGTCCTACCGTGACCGGCGCGCCGAACTGAACCGGTTCGTGGTCGACTACACCCAGGACCACGCCAAGCCGCCCACACAGACGGAGATCGGCGCGCACTTCGGGACCGACAGCAGGGCCACCGGCGAACTCATCAACGCGGCGTCCGCCTACTCCGCGCTGTCCCTGGACCTTCCCCAGGGACACGACGAAGAGGGCAGCGAGGAGATCCTCGGTGACGCGCTCGGCGGCGCCGACCGCGAACTCGAACTCGTCGTCGACCGGACGGTGCTCAGGTCGGCGCTCACCCGCCTGCCCCCGGTCCAGCGGCGCGTTGTCGTTCTCTCCTATTTCGACGAGAAGCCGCAGACGGAGATCGCCGGGCTCCTGGGCTGCTCGCAGATGCAGGTCTCCCGCCTGTTGAGGGGCGCTTTGGACGAGCTGCGCAAGGAGCTGGTGCTGGTCGACTGCCCGAACCCCGACCCGTGAATCTGTCGGTGGGAGGTCCGTCAACGGTATGTGGAGACGGCCCGCTCCAGCTCCCCCGGTGGGAGCGGGCCGCCACCACGGATCCTCCCCACCGCGTCTTGCCCCTCGCGGTGAGCCGGTGGGTCCGGGACTGATCCGAGTCCCCTCAGATCGCTCGGAACGAACCTGGACCCGCCTGGGGAGGTCTCCGACGAGCCCGCTGGATGCGGGCTTATCAGCGCTACTGCACTGTGCGCGCCCCGACCAAACGGGATCGGTCCGGTTTTCTCCTCCGGATCGGCGGAATCGTGTCGCGCCCGGAACGCACCGGTGGTCTCCAGTGGCGGCGCACCGGAAGCCGAGGTCAGGGACGACGATGGCCGGCGGGGTGTCGGTACACTCCGCCGGCCGCTCGTGATCGGGACTCGGTACTAGACCAGGCCGAGGTCCTTCACGGTGTCGCGCTCCTCGACGAGCTCCTGCACCGAAGCGTCGATGCGGCCGCGGGAGAACTCGTCGATCTCCAGGCCCTGCACGATCTCCCACTTGCCGTTCTTGGAGGTGACCGGGAAGGAGGAGATGAGGCCCTCGGGGACGCCGTAGGAACCGTCGGACGGGATGGCCGCGGAGGTCCAGTCGCCCTCGGGGGTGCCGTTGACCCAGTCGTAGACGTGGTCGATGGCGGCGTTGGCGGCGGAGGCGGCCGAGGAGGCGCCACGGGCCTCGATGATCGCGGCGCCGCGCTTGGCGACGGTCGGGATGAAGTCGTTCTCCAGCCAGGCCTGGTCGCCGACGGCCTTGGCCGCGTTGGCACCGTTGACCTCGGCGTTGAACACGTCCGGGTACTGGGTCGCGGAGTGGTTGCCCCAGATGGTGAGCTTCTTGATGTCGTTGATCGACACGTCGAGCTTCTTGGCGAGCTGCGTCAGCGCGCGGTTGTGGTCCAGACGCGTCATCGCGGTGAAGCGCTCGGCCGGGACGTCCGGGGCGTGGCTCTGCGCGATGAGGGCGTTGGTGTTGGCCGGGTTGCCGACCGCCAGGATGCGGATGTCGTCAGCGGCGCCGGCGTTGATCGCCTCACCCTGGGGCTTGAAGATGCCGCCGTTGGCCTGGAGCAGGTCACCGCGCTCCATGCCCTTTCCGCGCGGACGGGCGCCGACCAGGAGGCCGACGTTGGCACCCTCGAACGCCTTGTTGGCGTCGTCGAAGATGTCGATGCCCTGGAGCAGGGGGAAGGCGCAGTCGTCAAGCTCCATCGCCGTGCCCTCGGCGGCCTTGACGGCCTGCGGGATCTCCAGCAGGCGCAGCTTCACCGGGGTGTCGGTGCCGAGCAGCTGACCCGAGGCGATCCGGAACAGCAGGGCGTAGCCGATCTGCCCGGCGGCGCCGGTGACGGTGACGTTGACGGGTGCTTTGGACATGCGTGAACTCTCCTGACGACGGTGTGCGACCCGCGATGTTACCAACGGGTTCGGGGCGGCTCCGGTGCCGGGCCCAGGGGGTACGGCCAGGCGCGCGCCGCACCGTTCCACCCTAGACCGCTCTGCTGTGAGCCTTGCTACCCAGGTGCCGTCAAGGGGTTGACGCGTCGTCATCGGGGTCGGGCAACGCCCGCGGGGCAACGGATTTACGGCGGGGAAACGCCGGACACACCCTGTTAGGATGACGTTTGCTGACGACGGAGGGCCGGTAGCTCAGTTGGTTAGAGCAGGGGACTCATAATCCCTGGGTCGCGGGTTCGAGTCCCGCCCGGCCTACCCCCTCCCACCTGCGTGGAACCCCCTTCTGCGCGGCGCCGACGGCGCACTTTGGCCGTCGGCGCACCCACCCTTCCATTTCCCGCTCGAGGGTGGCGTGGGTCAACTCTCTCGCTTTTCGTGACGTTTGCCCGAATGGCTACTCTTTGTGCTTTTCCGGCGTCGTCTCCAGGAACGGTTACCGGTCAGTCATGGTCACCGATCAGGCGTTTCACGAAAGTCCGGTAGTCGCGCAGAGAGATGCGGAGTGCTTCGGTGTCCGCGCCGGCGCCGTCGCTCCAAGAGGAACGGAGCTCGGAACGGCGGTTCTCGATCTCCGCCACCACCGCTTCCGCCACTTCGGTGGCCAGCGCGTCCGCGTCGCGCACTGCCTGCTGGGGGTCGTCGATGAACCCGCCCTGGGCCTCGCTCCACCGGTCGCGCACCTCGTCGGGGCGCATCCCGCGCGGACCGAGATCCCAGGTCACGTCCGCGGACTGCTGTCCCGTTGCGGGGCGACCCGGGGTTCCCTGACCCTCGGGTTTCCGCGACTGGGACCTCTTCTTGGAGGGTTGGGGCCGTTCAGTCCGGCCGGTCGTGTTCGTTGCGGGGCTCGTTCCGGTCCCGGCGCCCGTGTCCGTCCCGGCGGTGGTGTCGGGCTCGGCGTCGGTCACCTCTGCATCGACCCACTCGGCTTCCTGGGGCGCGTCAGCCGTCTCTTGCCCGAGCTCTTCGGGGCCCGCGGCGCCGGGCACCCCGTCGCCGGGCTCCTCCGGCCCCTTTCCGCGGCCGGACCTCGTTGTGCGCTCTGCCATCTCCGTCTCCTCGCCTCGGCGCCGGCTTCTCCCGCCCCGGATCGTGTTCGGCCGACTTCTCCCGCGTCCAGTGGTGTCGCCGGGGCCGCTCAGTCCCCCTCAGAGGCCCTCTGGTGCTTCCCGGGTCGATGGGACCCGTTGTCGCCCGGGAGTTCGCCCATGAGGGAGTCCAGCAGGCCGCGGTAGGCCAGCAGGGCCTCGCGCAGTTCCTCGGTGGCGGTCCGGTCCGCCTGGGCCAGGTGTCCGGCAGCGTGCGCGCGGCGGTAGCGGTCGACCGCGGACGGGTGGTCCACCGACAGGTCCTTGGCGCGCTGCTCGAAACTCTCGTCATCGGCGCCACCGTCGGCGGCGGAGGCGCGGTCGGGGTAGCCGATGTCCTTCATGACCGCGTCCGTGAGGGCGCGGGCGTCCTGTACTGCGCTGACCGGGTCGTCCACGAACTGCTGCTGGACCTTGGTCCACGTGTCCGTGTGCGCCGCTCTCTCGTCGTCGGTGAGGGCGCGGAGCTGGATATTCTCTCGGTGGCTGAGTCGCTCGGAGAGGTCCTTTTCGGCGGCTTCCTTGTCGCTGTGCGCCTCGAGGGCACGGTCGTACTCGGGGCCGAAGCGCTTCCTGAGCCGGTTGGTGCGCGTGGCCGGGAGGATCGAGAAACGCGCTGCGATCGCGGCTCCTCCGATGATGACGACCACGACAATGGCGATGATGACTATCGTTCCGGTCTCCACGGGGGGTACCTCCTGATCGGCCCCTGCCCCGAACGCCTGGTGCAAAACGCGCACTTCCGCGCGCTAAGCCGCTTTTGGCAGCTGAGGGCCGGTACGAGAGGTTTCCCGGGAGGTACGACCAGGGGCACTTTCGGGCTCTCGCGGTGGCGGAGACCACAGGCGCCGGCGGACGCCCCTTCCCACGTGCGGAGAGACCTGGGGGCGGAGTGACGCGCGCCGTTCGGCGGGTCCGGAGTCACCTATGGTGTGTGTCCGCGGCGCAGACCCTAAACTGGCCGCCGGTCGGGCCACCGTGTCGTGGATCTCGGCAACCACCGCGCCTCCGGGGGCATCGGACACGACGGTGGACGGGTGCAACCGGGGAGGAAGGCATGTGGTGGACGGGGGGCGAACAGCGGCGGACGGCACAGGTCCGCGGAGCTCGGCTCGGGACCATCTCCTGCGCGCCGCCTCCGCGACGGTCGTGATCGCACTCCTGCTGGTCGCTTTCAACACCTCGGTCACTTCGGATGTCACCGCCGAGTATTCCCAGGAGCCGGCGGAGGTCGACGCCCAACCGCTGGCCGACCTGGTCGACCGGGTCGGGATCTCCCAGGACGGCGCCGCAGGAACCGCCGACCTCGACGGCGCCGGAAACAGCCTGTCCGCCCGAACGCTCCAGGCGGCCGGGTGGAACTCCGGGGGAGAGGTCGTCCTACAGGACACCTCACTCGAACTCCCCGCCTACCGGCCGGGTGAGCCCGACCACCTGACCGCCGACGGGCAGTCCCTCGAGATCGCCCCCGAGCCTGTCCGGATGCGCTCCCTGACCTTCCTGGCCACCGGTACCCGCACCGACGGAACCGGGGCCGACGTCCGGGGCACCGGAAGCGTGGTCTACACCGACGGCGACACGCAGGACTTCTCCCTCACCGTTCCCGACTGGGCCGAGGGACTGGCTGGTGACGCCGCCCTCACCCTGCCCTACGCCAACTCGGCCACCGGTTTCGGGCAGGGCGCCCTTGGCTCCGTGCACCTGTACGCCCGCTCGGTGCCGTTGGACCCGGCCCGGGAAATCGACCACGTCGTCCTTCCCGAGGTCCAGGCGGACGACGGAAACCTGCACGTCTTCTCCGTGGGCGGGCGTCCGGGAACGGAGGACTGGACCGGCACCTGGGCCCGCGCGACCTCGGGGTACGCCGAGGTCGGACCTTGGGAGGACCAGACACTGCGCCTGGCGGTGCGCACCACGACGGGTGGACCCGAGGCGCGGATCCGCCTCGACAACACCTTCGCCTCACGCCCGGTGTCCATCGGTGCGGCCTCGGTATCCCTGCGCGACGACGGTGCGGCCACGCACGGCGCCGCCGTCCCGCTCACCTTCGACGGGGCGCCCGGCGCGGTCATCCCGGCCGGGGGCCGGCTGGTCAGCGACCCGGTCGACATCCTGGTGCCCCCGCAGACCGAACTCCTCGTGAGCATCCACCTGCCCGAGAGGGTGACCGCGGCGCCCATCCACTACGCGTCGGTGGACACGAACTACGCGAGCCCGCCCGGTAGCGGTGACCAGACCCTGGACCGCACCGGGGAGCCGTTCACCGGTGAGGTGGACCAGTGGCCCTTCCTCACCGGTATCGACGTGGTCGACGGCCCGGGTGCCGTGGCGGTCTTCGGCGACTCCATCACCGACGGCCTGAACTCCAGCCGCGACGAGTACAGGCGCTGGCCGGACGTGCTCAGCGCCCGGCTGCACGCCAGCGACGACTTGCCGAACCCGGGCGTGCTCAACCTCGGGATCGCTGGAAACAAGGTGGCGACGGACGGCTACCCCGGCGACGGGGTGTCCGCGAACGCCAGCGGTGTGAGCATGCTGCACCGGGCGCAGCGCGATGTGTTCGCACAGAGCGGGGTGGACACGCTGGTGGTCTTCGCGGGGGTCAACGACCTGCGCTGGGGAGCTTCCTCCGACGAAGTGGTGGCGGGGCTGGGGCGCCTGGCCCGGACGGCGCGCGAGCACGGCGTCGTGGTGTTCGTGGGGACGCTGGTGCCCTGCGGGGGCTCGGCGCGCTGCACGGACGATGTCGAGCAGGCCCGCCAGCAGGTCAACGCCCACCTGCGCGAGGAGACGGCCGACCCGGACTCGCTCTACGCCGGGGTGTGGGACTTCGACGCGGTCGTGCGGGACCCAGCGGACCCGACGCGCTTGGCGGCGGAGTACGACTCGGGTGACCACCTGCACCCGAACGACGAGGGCCTCGCGGCGATCGCCGAGTCGGTGGACCTGTACGAGCTCAACGGGGGCAGCACAGGTGATGGTGGATGATCAGGTCGACGTAGACCCCTCCGAGGTCGTTGAGGCTGAGCCCGGCCTCCGGGTCGTACCAGTGCAGCAGGGTGTCGAAGGTCTCCAGGACCGTGTCCGCGGCCTTGCCGGTGTCGCGGACGCGGAAGTGGTTGGCGGCGACCCCGGCCACGATGATCTCGCGGATGTGCTCGCGGAAGGTCCGGTGGAGTGAGCTGATCTCGCGGTGTCTGGCGGGGTCGATGGCGCGCAGGGTCGGCAGGAGCTCCTGGCTCAGCGCGATGGCGGCCCGGTGCTTCCAGCCGGTGCACACGTGGTTGCGGACGAGGTCGGCCATGCGTTCGGTGGCCGACCGGCCGGGGGTGTCGGCGGCCAGTTGGCCGTTGACCCGTTCGCGGGTGGCACGCAGAACCACGGCATAGGACAGGTCGAACCTGCTCGGGAAGGCGCGCCTGAGGCTCGCCGTGTCAGTGCCGGTCTCGGTGGCGATCCGGTGGGTCAGTTCGGACATGGTCATGCCGCGGGATCCGTGTTCGCTGAACAGGCGGGCCGCGCAGTCCAGGACAGGGGCTGTGGTGCGCAGCGCGTGAGGGGAGAGGTCGGCGGTCATTTGTCGGTTTCCCAGATAGGGGTGAGCCTTCAAGAGGGAGGGAAGGCAAGGATATCCATGGACGTGCGACAAAAAGAGTAGAACGGCAGAACTCGTTGGCGAATGCTGCGATTATGTGGCGCATGGTGACGGTGTGTGCGAGAAGTTCTTCATGGGCGTATCGTGCCGGTTCCTGAGGTGGTCCTGTGCTCCGTGGCGGCTCTTTCGCGCGTGTATTTCCGGTTCGTTTCCGCTGGTCCGTGCTTTGCTGGCGCTCCCTGTGCCCGACCTGTGGCCAACGACACCAGTTCATCGACGCGTTCGGTGGCAAGGGCGTCCACACCCATTCCGATCAGGCGCGCCATCTCCGGGAATTCGTTCACCGTCCACGCCACCACCCGATAGCCGTGCCGGTGTATTTCACCGATGGTTTCCCGGCTCAACAGGGTGTAGTGCGCTCCAAGGAACGCCGGGCGCAGTGAGCGCGCCATATCCTCCGGTGGCGGCCCAGGCTGGTCCCAGGCCAGCATCAGCTGGGCGCCCGGGTTCCGGGCCCGCAGGGCCTGCAGGGCCTCCGCCGGACCGGTGAACACCGCGTGGTCGCCGAAACCGTGTTCGCGCAGGACCTGGTCGGCGGCGAGCGCCGCGTCCGGTGAGGCCGAGTCGATGAGTAAGGGTGCGGTGTCCCGACCACAGAACTCAGCGAGGACCTCCATCAGGGTGGGCACCCGCCGCTCCACGTCGTCGCGGGCCGCAGCCAGTTCGGCCAGGGCCAGTTCCTCGACCTGGCGGGGCGGGGAACCCGGGACGGTCACGACACGTTCGTCCACAAGGACCGGGTATCCGTCAGCGGTCAGGTGGACGTCGATCTTGACCAGATCGACGCCGGCGCGCAAGGCTGAGCGCAGGGCCGGGAGCGTGTTACCCGGGAATCGTGCGGTGTCTCCGCGTAGTGCGATGGACAACGTCATGCAGTCAAGAGTGGCAAAAAGCATCGCTCTGTGTGGCGCAAACAGGAAAAACGCCCACCAAGGCATCCTGTGACCCCCGAGCGGAACGGTGTGGAGGGCCGGTCACACCGCGATTGCGAGCGGGGTCACGTCGTAGGGGCACCGTTCCAGGCGTACCGAACTGGGAAACTTTGTTACCGGGTGTCGTGACCGCACGGCACCCACAAGGCCGGCCCCCGAGCGTGAGGCGAATGATGATCCCGGACCAGCGGCGAGAGCACATCCTGAAGCTCCTCCAGGAGCGCCACGTGTTGAGTATCAACGAGCTCACGTCGATGCTGTCCGTGTCCCACATGACGGTGCGTCGTGACATCCAGGCCCTGGAGAACGACGGCAAGGTCCTGTCGGTCACCGGTGGCGTGCGCCTGGCCGCGCGGCTCAAGAGCGAGCCGTCCTACCTGGCCAAGGCCCAGCTGGAAGTGCCCGCCAAGCGCGCCCTAGCGCGGGCCGCCGCCGACTTGGTGCGGGAGAACTTCACCATCTACCTCGACGCGGGCACGACCACCCTGCAGATGGTGCCGATGCTCACCGACAAGGTCGGCCTCACCGTCATCACCAGCGACTTCAACGTCGTGGGTCACCTGATGGAGTACCCGGGGATCGAACTGATCCACACGGGCGGCGTCGTGTCGCACTCCGACCACTCCTCGGTGGGCCAGTTCACCGCCGACTTCCTCCGCCAGGTCAACGTGGACCTCGCCTTCATCGCGAGCAGTTCCTGGGACGCCGAGCGCGGCTCGACGACCCCCTCGGAGGCCAAGGTGATCGCCAAGCAGGAACTGCTGCGCATCGCCTCCAAGAGCGTCCTCGTGGTGGACAGCACCAAGTACGGCAAGTTCGGGACCTTCCGGGTGGCCCGCCTCGAGGAGTTCGACCTGATCGTCACCGACGACCGGCTCCCGCGCTCGGCCGTCGAGGAGCTGGGCGAGCGCGACGTGCGCCTCAAGACCGTCGGATACGAGTAACGCCGCTTCAGTCTGAAGTCGCCCCCGTGGTCTCGGGCTCCTTCCCCTCCGCTGGCGCGGACTCGTCGGCCCGCGCGTACCAGTGCCCGCGCACCACCAGCGTGGTCACCGCGAAAGCGATGCCACCGGCGGCTGTGGCCAGGACGAACGCGCCTTGGTGGCCGTAGCTGTCGGCGAGGCTGCCCGAGACCATGGACCCGAGCGCCTGTCCGAGGATCAGGCTGCTCAGGATGATCGCCATCGACTGCGACAAGCGGCTGGACGGCGCCGCGCGCTCGATCATCCCGAACAGGCTCACGATGTGCGGACCGATCGCGATGCCTAGGACGAACATGGTGACCGCGAGCGTCGCCGGCCCGTGGTCCAGGTACAGCGGGAGGCTGAGCAGCGCCAGACCGCCCGCGGCCACGCGTACCCGGGCGGTCAGGGAGAAGCCAACCGGCAGCGAGGCCATCAGCAGTCCGGCGACGGCGCTGCTGGAGCCCATCACCGCGTACATCAGCCCGGACAGGTCGCCGTGCCCCGCGTTGTCCGCGAAGGCGGTCACCCCCGTGGACATCCCGCCGAAGAACAGGCCCTGGCAGAACATCGGCACGGCGAGCACGAGCAGGGCCGGGTGCGTGATCCGCCCAGCGGCGCCGCGCACCGGGACCGAACCGGGCGGGGCGGTGGGGTGTAGGGCGAACAGGGACGCGAACACCCCGAGCAGGACGGCCGCGCCGAGCACGCTCGCGGTCGGGGAGAGGGTGAGGGTGAGGATCCCGACCAGGGCCGGGCCCAGGACGAACGAGGTCTCGTCCAGCACACCCTCCACCGACATCGCGGCGGAGACTGAGCGTTCGCGATCCAAGCCCCGTTCCGGGCCCCTGCGGATCATGTACACCCAGCGGGTGCGCGCCATCGGTCCCACCTGGGGCATGCACAGTCCGCCGAGGGCGGCGAGAGCGACCAGGACGGGCAGCGGAGCGTCGGCGACGATGGCCGCAACGAGCAGAGTGATCAGGGCTGCGTCGACGATCGCGGTGACCAGCACGGGAGCGCGTTGCCCGTGGCGGTCGGCGAAACGGGCGATGATCGGTCCGCCGACAGTCTCGCCCAGTGCGAACGCACCGGAGACGAGGCCGGCCGCGGCGACGCTGCCGGTGGAGCTGGTGACGAGGGTGAGCAGCCCGATCAGGGTCATTGACACGGGCAGACGCGCCAGGAAGGTGGCGAGGAGTAGCGGCCAGCCGGCGATCCGGTTCATCCGCCGTAGGGTCTCCAGGGGTGACATCCGACCTCGTTCTGTGTCGTGGTGCTGTGCCGTCTCGCCCTCGGCCACAAACCATCCCATGATAGGCGGATTATCGGGAGAAGGGGGCATGACCTGACTTTCGTGGGTGCCCGGACCGCTCTGAGCTGTGTAGGTTCCGTTCCATGGACTACGCCGAACTCCGTCGGGGCGTGCGCCGTGCACTGGCCCCCGCGCCCGGGTGGCCCACCCGGGGCGCCGTCCTGCGCGACGTGCTGCTGTGGCTGGGGATGTGCCTGGTCATCCTCGCCGAGTTCCACGCCTGGTCGGTCCAGGGCCGCGGCAATCTGGACCTGGTCCCCGTGACCGTGGTTCTGGCAGGGGTGATCGTGGTGCTCAGCCGCACCTACCCCCTGTCGGCACCCTGCCTGGCGCTGGCCGTGTACCTGTGGGGGGCCGCCTCCATCGTCGTCCTGCTCGCCTGCGTCTCCTTTCTGGCGGGGCGCCGCACCGACCGCGGCTGGGTCGCGGTGGCGCTCTTCGCGGCCATCTCCGTGTTCCTCACCGCCTGGGCGGTCCCGCGGCTGGACGACATCCCCGGACTCCTGGTCAACTCCGCGGGAGTACTGGCCTTCGGCCTGGCGCTGCCCTGGTTGGTGGGGGTCTACCGGCGCCAGCACGTCGACCTCGGCGCCGCCGGGTGGGAGCACGCCCGCCAGCTCCGACTCGAACAGCGGCTCACCGAAGAACAGGCCCGGCTGCGGGAGCGCTCGCGCATTGCCCAGGACATGCACGACTCCCTGGGGCACGAACTCAGCCTGATCGCCCTGCGGGCCGGGGCCCTGGAAGTCTCGCCCGACCTCGGGGAGCGCCACCGTCAGGAGGTCGGAGACCTGCGCGCCACCGCCGTCTCGGCCACCGCGCACCTACGCGAGATCATCGGAGTCCTCCGTACTGGGGCCGAGTCCGAACCGGCGCCAACGGCCCCCGCCGGGGAGAGCGTCTCCGCCCTGGTCGAACGCGCCCGCGACTCCGGGGTGCGGGTCAGTCTGGTGCAGGAGGGCCAGCTCGACGCGCTGCCGCCGATGGTGGACCGCGCCGTCTACCGGGTCGTGCAGGAGTCCCTGACCAACGCCACCAAGTACGCGCCCGGCGCTCGGGTGACCGTGTGGCTGACCGCCGACGACTCCCGCCTGGAGGTGCGGGTCGCCAACGGCGCGAGCGGAAGGCGCGGCGCTGAGGCCGAGGCCGGGGGCGGACGCGGCCTCACCGGTCTGCGCGAGCGCGTCCGGATGACCGGCGGAACGTTTGCGGCCGGCCCCGGCGGCGACGGCTGGGAGGTGTGCGCCGTCATGCCGCTGGACGGTGACGCGGTGGCCGAACCGCAGGACGGCGCGGAGGAGATCGACGAGCTCCAGCGGGCCGCCGACCGCAAGGTCCAACCGTGGACCGTGGCCCTGGTCGTCGCACCGATCGCCGTCGTCGCGCTGGTGATCGGGGCCGTCTACTACAGCCTCCACCTGGTCATGGTGGACTCGACCCTTCCACCGGAGGACTACCAGTCGATCTCCGCGGGCGACAGCCGGGAGGACCTCGAGGGGGTCCTCCCACAGTCCACACTGGGGCTGGAGGAGGAACAACTCGAACCCTTCGCCTCGGGCGACCCGAGCTGTGACCACTACCGGGGTACATCGGGGATGTTCGACCGGGACGTGGCCTTTTACCAGCTCTGTTTCGAAGACGGTGTCCTGGAGACCAAGGAGCGGTTGGAGCTCCGCTGAATCCGCCGTTGTGGGATGCTTCCCGGACCACCGGGACAGGAGACCGGACCACCGGGACAGGGGAGGGGACACGGCAGTGATCAGGGTGCTGGTCGCCGACGACGAGGCGATGATCCGCGCGGGTGTGCGGGCGATCGTGCAGAGCGATCCGGACATCGAGGTGGTGGCGGAGGCCGCCGACGGGCGCGAGGCGGTGGACCTGGTGCTGTCCCACCGTCCCGATGTCCTGCTGCTGGACATCCGGATGCCCCGGATGGACGGGCTCGCGGCCGCGGCCGAAATCCGTAGGGCCGCACCGGAGACGAAGGTCGTGATCCTCACGACCTTCGGGGAGGACACCTACATTTCTCAGGCACTCGGTGACGGCGCAAGCGGGTTCCTGCTCAAGGCGGGTGACCCGCGAGAACTCATTTCCGGGGTGCACGCGGTCGCCGCGGGCGGTGCCTACCTGTCCCCGCAGGTGGCGCAGCAGGTGATCGCACAGTTCGGCGGCGGACGCGCGGCCAAGGAGGCCGCGGCCTCGGAGCGCCTGGCCGAACTCACTGAACGGGAGCGCGAGGTACTCGCCCTGGTCGGCGCGGGCTACTCCAACGCCGACATCGCCGAACGGCTTTTCCTGGTCGAAGGAACGGTCAAGAGCTACGTGAGCGCCATCCTCAACCGCCTCGGTATGAAGAACCGGGTGCAGGCCGCCATCCTCGCCTACGAGGCGGGGTGGGTGGACGAGACCGCCACCTGATCTTCGGCAGTGAGCGGCACTTTAGTGAGGCTGGATCTTTGGCGGGGGACTGGCGCGGGAAGACTGGTCGCATGGTGAGCGCCGGGGACCCGTTGGACCGCTCCTCTTCGAGGCGGGGGGAAGAAGTCGAGCTGCTCGCGGCCTCTTGGAAACGCCTCGCCGGGACCGGCTACGAAGCGAGGGCGGTGGGTGACGAGCTCCTGGACCGGTGGAGCGAACCGCACCGGCGCTACCACACCATCGCCCACCTGTGGGACACGCTCAGGGCCGTCGACATCCTCGAGCAGGAAGCGCGCGACGCCGAACCCGTGCGTTACGCGGTCTGGTTCCACGACGCTGTCTACGAGGGGCGTCCGGGGGAGGACGAGGATGAGAGCGCCGTCCTGGCCGAGCGGCTGCTCGGGCTCATGGGCAAGGAGGCCGACCTGACCGCGAAGGTGGCGCGCCTCGTTGCGGTCACCAAGGACCACTCTCCCGAGAAGTGGGACGCCGACGGAGCGGTGCTCTCCGACGCCGACCTGTCCACCCTCGCGAGCGGCCCCGAGGGATACCTGGCCTACACGGCGGCGGTCCGGGCCGAGTACGGGCACCTCCCCGACAAGGTGTTCCGGGCCGGGCGGCTGCGGGTGCTGCGTACCCTCCTGGAGCACCGGCACATCTTCCACACACCCCAGGGGCGGGCGCGCTGGGAGCCCCGGGCCCGCTCCAACATGCTGGGTGAGGTCGACCGCCTCACCCATGAGGTACCCGAGGAGCTGCCCCCGCCCTGACGCGAGGGCGGGCACTCAGGAGCGCACTCCCTAGGACCCGGCCCGTCTGGGACGGCGCAGACCCGCGGTGCGCAGGCGTGTGACCAGCTCCCGCCCGCTCACGTGCTCCGCGCCCAGCGCGAGCGCACGGGCGTGCAGGTGTTCGGGGATGTCGTAATGGTCCCGTTCGAAAGCACGCGGGTCGACCCCGAGTTCGCGTGCGAACGAGTGGAGTTCGGCGTAGGAGCTGTCGCTCACCAGGTGGGCGAAGCGCCACCCGCGCGGTCCCGGCCAGACCGGGCTGTCGACCAGGATCACGAGGCCCCCTGCGCGGTCACGGCCCGCCACGGAACGGGACTGGACAGGACCATGGTGCTGGACGGCCGACCGTGTTCGGCGAGCTGGTCGATGACCGTCTCGAAGTGCTCCATGGAACGCACGGCGATGAGCAGTATGCAGCAGGCGTCCCCGGTGACGCGGTGGACCTGGAGGATCTCGGGAAGCTCCAGGGAAGAGCGCTCACGCAGCAGGCAGTGCGCACCGAAGCACTCCATCCGCACCAGCGCGGTGACCGGAAGCCCCGCAGCGGCCGGGTCCACGTGCGCGTGGTACCCGGTGATCACTCCACGGTCGGTCAACCGACGGACGCGGTCGGCCACCGCTGGGGCCGAGAGGTTCACCCGCCGAGAGAGTTCGTTGAAGGACAGGCGCCCGTCCTCTTGGAGCTCACTGAGGATCCGCTGGTCAACGCCGTCCAGAGGAAATTGCGGTTCTGCGGCCATACTTTCCGTTCCCAAAGATCATCGTTGTTTCCCGTTACGAATGGTAGGTCAGCTAGCGTCCTGTGGCCTCGGCGGCCATTCCTTCTGCTGAGTTTTTGTCCGATCATGTGAGCTCGCGTTCACAGCGCCGTGGACCCCTTTGTCGGCGGCGCCGTGCGTGAGACCACCGAAGCCGCGCAGTACACGAGGGGTACTCCCAATGCTCTCCACCACGTCCGCCCAGCAGTGTCCGTACGCCCCCAGCGAGGACGTCGACGCCGCGGCGGCCCGTGCCCGCAGGGCCGAGAGCAACGAGGGCGAGCCCACCTTGGCCTTCGACCGCAACACGCCCTACGTCGACTACGTGGGCATCGACACCCTGCTCAGCCTGCAGAACCCGCGCACCGACGAGCCCGCCGAGTCCGCCTTCATCATCACCACCCAGGTCATGGAGCTGCTGTTCGCCCTCGTGCAAGAGCGTTGGGAAGCGGCCCGGGACGCGCTGGAGGCCGATGACGTCCCCGGCGCCGTCGCGTGGCTGCGCAGCGCCTGCAACGCGCAGGACGTGCTCAACAGTTCCTGGGGCCTGCTCGGCGACATGACACCCACCCAGTTCAACCGGTTCCGCGACGCCTTCGGCGAGGCCTCGGGCTTCCAGTCCTACAGCTACCGCAAGCTCGAGTTCCTGCTGGGCCACAAGTCCGCGGCGATGATCCGCCCGCACAAGGCCATGAGCGGGGTCGTCTCCGACCTCACCGACCTGATCGAGCGGCCCAGCCTGTACGACGCCGCGCTGCGCCTGCTCTACCGCCGCGGCCTCCCGGTCCCCCCGGAGCGCGCCGAACGCGACTGGACCTCCGACTACGAGCCCTCCGCCGAGGTCGAGCGCGCCTGGATCGAGGTCTACTCCGACGACCGCCCCGGCAACGACCTCTACCTTCTGGCGGAGGCGCTGGTCGACGTGGCGGAGCGGGTGACCCGCTGGCGCCAGCTCCACCTGGTCGCGGTCAAGCGCACGATGGGAGCCAAGCCCGGCAGCGGCGGCTCCAACGGGCTCAAGTGGCTGGCCCGCAACGCCGAGCAGGACGTCTTCCCGGAACTCTGGTCGCTGCGCAGCACCATCTAGAGGAAGCAGCGCCTAGGGGCAGCACAGCCCGGAGCCCGACACGTCCCACACCACCTCAGCCACTCAGAAAGCAGGACCCCGATGACACCCACGACCCGCGAGGACTGCGCCGCCCTGGACGCGGCCGACCCCCTCGCCGCCCTCCGCGAGGAGTTCGTCCTTCCCGAGGGCGTGATCTATCTGGACGGCAACTCCCTGGGCGCACTACCCCGCTCCACCCCCGGGCGGGTCGCCGACATGATCGAACGCGAGTGGGGACAGGACCTCATCCGCAGCTGGAACGACGCGGGCTGGTGGGACAAGCCGCGCACTCTGGGAGCCAAGATCGCCCCTTTGGTCGGGGCCGATGCGGACGAGGTGGTCGTCGGTGACGGTGCCTCCGCCAACCTGTTCAAGACCCTCGTGGCGGCCCTGCGCATGTCCGACCGCGAGGTCGTTCTGGGCGAGGCGGGCAACTTCCCGACCGACCTGTACATCACCGAGGGCGCGGTCGGCCTGGCCGGAGCCGAACAGCGCCGGGTCGACCCCGACGACCTGCCCGAGGCCCTCGCCCAAGGCGATGTCGCAGTCCTCCTCCTGAGCCACGTGGACTACCGCAGCGGCGTCCTGCGCGACATGCCGGGTATCACCCGCCTCGCGCACGAGCACGGTGCCCTGGTGATCTGGGACCTGTGTCACAGTGTCGGCGCGGTGCCCGTCGACCTGTCCGGCAGCGGGGCGGACTTCGCGGTGGGGTGCACGTACAAGTACCTCAACGGAGGGCCCGGAGCTCCCGCGTTCCTGTACGCGGCACGCCGCCACCACACCGCCGACCAGCCGCTCAGCGGTTGGCACGGGCACGCCAGGCCCTTCGACTTCGCCCCCGACTACGAACCGGCTCAAGGCGTTTCCCGCTTCCTCAGCGGCTCTCAGCCCCTGGTGGCCGACGCCGCCCTCGAAGCGAGCCTGGATGTGTGGGCCAAGGCCGACCTCGGCCAGGTCAGGACCAAGAGCCTGGTGATGACCGACCTCTTCCTCGCCAAGGCCGCCTCCGTCGGCCTGGCCTCCATCACCCCGGCCGAACACGAGCGCCGTGGCAGCCAGGTCGCCCTGCTCCAACCGGAGGACGGTTCCGGCTACCCGATCGTGCAGGCGCTGATCGAGCGCGGAGTGATCGGGGACTTCAGAGCCCCGGACGTCATGCGGTTCGGGTTCACCCCGCTCTACCTCCGCTACGTGGATGTCTACGATGCCGCGAGCGCGCTCATCGACGTGGTGGAGTCGGGAGAGTGGCGAGCCGAGCGCTTCAAGCGCAGGTCACAAGTGACCTGACCGAAAACGCATCCCCGGCGGGGCAACCCGCCGGGGATTTTTTTGCGTCAGAAGCGGTCACATGACCCTCGCCAATACCACGATTGCGTGGCCTTTGCCACGCGGGCCAGCCGGGCTACCGGTGCGTAAGCGGCCCCGTTGCCGACTTCTGGTGTTTATGACGCGCACCACCCGTTGGCGCCCCCGAGTCCATGAAGGCCATGCGAGAACGCCTGCCATCAGGGGGTTTCCGTGTAGTGAAGGCCGATGCGTGCCTACTACAAATCGCACTTGTAAAAACACGGACCGTCATTTTACTCGGAATCCTTCGGCACTTTGCCAAACCCTGGGTTAGTGTCCTTCGTGACCGGTTCGTTATGGGTCATTAACGAACCGGTGCCGAGCCCTTGACCGGCCAGCGTGCCGGAAGGGAATCGAGACCTCTTCTTTCGGGAGCGAGCAGCGCGAATCCACGCGCAGCTGTCTGGCGGAGCCGATCCGGCCCCCCGTTCCCACCCGCCACTCGCCGCCAGCGACGCGGGACGGACATCACAGCCCGGAGTGCAGCCCTGTGCGCCCGTGTGCTCTGACCAGCCATGTCCACGGTCTTCTCGGCCACTGACGTCAACCTGGCTATCTACTTCATGAGCAACGACACTCCCATTCAGTACGGCGAAGTCACCTCCACTTACTTCTGGGACGACGGTTCCGGCATCAACGGAGACACGGGGATGCCCGCGGGCGGCGAGCCCATGCAGAAGGGCCTCTTCTCCAGCCCGAGCTGGCCGCTGGGCACCGAGGGGTACATCGTCTACGAGGGCGAGGAGTACGAGTTCTTCATCGGAGACCGCGGTCCCGGTGATCCCTCCAGCGACTGCGAAACCCTTCTCGACATCGACGGCCAGACCTTCGCCGACATGATGGGCGAGACCTGGGACGACGAGACCTACGTCGTCAGCGGTGGCAACGGCCACGCCGACGTCGAGTACTTCATCACCGAATGGGGCGACGGCCACGGCACCGAGGGTGCCCCGCACCCCTTCGAGCAGCCCGACAACAAGTGCGAGAACGCCGTCGCCGACATCCCCGAGGAGCACCTTCCCCAGGAGGAGGAAGACGAGGAAGAGGAGGAAGCCGCCTCTGACGCCTCCGAATCCGAGGAAGGTGCCGAGGAGGAGCAGGAAGAGGCTCCCGTCAGTGAGGACGAGGCCGCTGAGGACGAGGACGAGGGCGAGACCGGCGTGACCGCCGAGACCGCGACCAGCGACCTGTCCGGCTTCGGTCTGATGGACGCGGAGGGCACTCCCTCTGCTGCTGGTCTGCTGACCCTGGCGATCATCCCCGCGATCCTCATTGCGCTGTTCTTCGCCTGGACCCGGCGTCCCGCCGGCGCCCACGCCGGCGAAAAGGACGACAGCAACGGCCTGATGGCCGAGAACACCGGCAGCCACGGCATCAGCTCGTTCTTCGACAAGCTGCGCGGCAAGTAACAACAGAACCACCCCCGGGCCCACCCAGGTCACGACCTCGGGAGTCCGTACAGCCAGGTGTTCCTCCTGGCGGGGGGAGCAAGAGACTCCCGCAGGACACGGATCCTCGGAGAGTGGGTAAAGGCAAGGGCCGCGGTCACCGACCGCGGCCCTTGCTCTTCTGTGTCACCGCGCAACCCTTGAGTATATATACCCCATGGGGGTATAGTCTCGATCTCCGGGGCGGCCAGCCGGGCCGCGCCACGCCAGAGCGGGAGGGGAAGCCGTGCGAGTCGACGGATTCACGGGAGACGGGTTCGAACGGGTGCGCCAGGTCTTCCAAGGGCTGGTGGATGACGGCCGGGAGGCCGGGGCGGGGCTCTCGGTCTGGCGGGAGGGTCGGGAGGTGGTCCGCCTGAGCGGCGGGTGGGCCGACAACGAACGCAGACGGCCCTGGAACGACGACACCCTGGTCCAGCCCTTCTCGCTGTCCAAACCGTTCGCCGCCCTGGCCGCCCTGGTCGCCGTCCGCGACGGGGCCCTGAGCTTGGACGAACCCATCGCCAACCACTGGAAGGGTTACGGACGTCTCGGCAAGGAAGACACAACGCTGCGCCAGGTCCTCACACACAGCGCGGGTCAGCCGCGCTTCCCGGCCGAGGCCGCGGGGCTGGACCCGCTGGACGACGCCCGCCTGCGAACGAGCCTGGCCGAGGCCGCCCCGGAATACACCCCCGGCACCCGCCTGGGGGAGCATGCGCTCACCCACGGCCACCTCATCGACGGCATCCTGCGGGCGGCGGCCGGAACCACGCTGGGGGACGTGTTCAACGAGGTGGTCAGGCCCGCGTTGGGACTGGACGCCTGGTTCGGGGTGCCCGAGCACGACCTGACGCGCGTCGCCGACCTGGAGTACGCCGACCCCGACTGGCCGCTCCGCCTACCCGCCGCCCCCTGGCTGGCCGTGCCCGGTGGCACCCTGGCCCCGGAGACCACCAACTCCGAGGCCTGGCGGCGGTCCGTGTTCGGCGGAGTCAACCTGCATGCGAGCGCGACCACCGTGGCCTGGTTCCTGTCCCGGATCACCGACGAACAGGGGCCGCTCCGGGACTTCCTGGGGCCCGAACTGCACAAGGAGTTCCTCAAGCCCCAGGCGACCGGGCACGACGAGGTCTTCGGCACCGAACTCACCTGGACCCTGGGTTTCCTGCGGGACGACGCCAAGATCGCCAAAGGCGGGATCGGCGGATCGGCCGCCTGGTGGTCCCTCCGCAACGGACACGCCTGCGCCTACCTCACCAGAACCCTGGACGACCACTCCCGCGTGGCCGCCGTCGCCGCAGCCCTAGACGACGAGCTCACCGTCGTGCCGGTGCACGCCGCCCGGGCCTGAGCGACCCGGTCCCCCACGTCGGTGCAGATGACCCAGTGCAGCTTGGCGCGGGGAGTAGCTTGGCGCGGGGAGAGCAGGGGCAACCCCCGCAGGTCAGTCACGCACGTGTCGTGGCGCCGCGCCGCCCTCGTGCTGCCAGCCCCAGAGGACAGCGCTTGTCAGGGCCGACTTGAGGCTTTGAAGTTGCTTCAGTTCGGTTGGTACACGTGTTGGCATATGTGTTGGTGCATGTGGGGTGGTGGGGCTTGTGGGTAAGGGGTCCTGTAGCTGAGAGGGTCTGGGGCCTGGGATCCGGGGCCTGGGGCCTGGGGCTAACAGGGCCTGTGAGTGGGCAATGCAGGGAGGACCGTGGTGGGCGAGAGGTAGTCGGTTCGGGTGCGGGTTGCCCTGCGGGTGCGGGTTTCCCCGTTTCCTGCCGCTTGATGGTGGCCGTCTCCGCTGCGCGCGTCAAGGTCGTCGCCATCGAGCGCTTCGCGCGTCATTGGCGCTCCACCTTGACCCGCTTCGCTGCGACGGCGGGTTGGCGGCTGTCAGGAACGGGGGAGGTGTGGTCGGGGTAGCGATGGTCCGGCCTTCGGCCGGACCCCAACGGCACAAGCACGGCCTGGCGGCCGTCGATGGCCACTTCGCCGGAGCGTTGACGCCTGGGGGTGTCGCGGCCGGTCATGCTCTGCTGCGAACTGCTTCGGCCTGGGGGCCGATGCCTGCCCCTGCGCCGGCGCTGTGACGGTTGGGGGTGTCGCGGCTGGTCATGGTGTGTGGCGGACCCCTGCTGGCGGGTGGGGGCTGGTGTTTGGGGGTCGGCTGGTGTCTGGGTGTGGGTGAACCCCCCTGTTGGAGGCAAGAACAGGGGTGAGCGTGCTTCTAGGACCAGGTCTCACCCCCCGGCCCCCGGGGTGGCGAGGGCTCGGGGCCAGGGGTCAGGTGTCGGTGCGGGGGCGGGGCCGGGTCGGGATCTGGCCATCCGGAGGCAGTGTGGACGTGCGCGGGTAGAGACCCGGCGCAGGCGGGTGGGAGCTCTTGATGGGGGTGGCCGGTTACGGGTGCGGGGGTGGGGCTGGGTCCCCATCCGGGTCCGAGCCCTGGTTTCCGGTGCGGCCTCGGTTTCGCCCCGACCACATGCGGCGGTCCTGGCGTACCGACCACCGGTGCTTGATCTGGTTGTGGGTCGCGCACAGCGGCTGGATATTGGTGGCGCTGGTGGTGC